>JBBQMM010000101.1:0-11233 GCA_038328935.1 Burkholderiales bacterium | reverse complement strand
CGCTGCCGACCATGCTCATGCTGTCCAGGGGGAAGGCCTCCAGAGGCTCTTTGCGACGGTTCAGTTGAACCGACAACATGGAATTCGGTTGTTGCGCCTCTTGCTTGAGCGCCACACTCAGCTTTTGTGTGCTGAATGGGTCAACTGCCCGGGCCCCGGTGTACGGCTGGGGGTCGAACCGCTTCGGCGGCTGCAGCGGCGCCACACTGGGTTTGATTTCGCGGCGCTTCTGTTCCATCCAGTCGCGCAGCTCGGTCTGCTCGGCGCTGCAACCCGCCAGCGCAAGCCCCACGGCAGCCAGCACAAACAAGCGGCGTGGTGCGCGGCAGTCGGTGGGCAAGCTCATCATTTCTTCGCCCCCGCCTTGGCTTGGGCAACGATCTTCTGCTCGGCGATTTCGGCCTGGTCCAGATAACGATAGGTGCGCGCCGTGGCTTCCATGGTCAGGGCGCCGGCGGCGTCTTTGGTGGCATCCTTGCCGGTTTCCTTGCCGGATGCCGGGGCGATGCCCAGATTCTGCAAAGTGACGATGCGGGACAGGTTGGCCACATCGGCTGCAAAGGCGCCGATGTCGTGGTAACGGCCGCTGACCTTGATCGCGATGGGCAGCTCGGCGTAATAGTCCTTGACCTCGATCTGGCCGGGCCGGAAGAGCTCGAATTGCAGGCCGCGCCCGAGGCCGGCCTGGTTGATGTCGGACAGCAGCGCGTCGATTTCAGACTTGCCCGGCAGCTGTTTTTCAAGCTGCGTCACGTATTCCTGCACCTGCAGTTTCTGTTTGCGCAGTTCACCCAGGTTGACGGCCTGCGTGAGCGCCTTTTCATAGGTCACTTTCAGCCGCGGCTCTTCGGCGCGCACACGTTCCAGTTCGTTGGTGGCATCGGACACCATCAGGAACCAGCCCAGCCCCACCGCCGCCAATGCCGCGGCGAGCCAGGAGGCCACCTTGGGCAACAGCGGCCACTGGCCAGGCTCTCGAGGGTTGAGGTTACGAAACTGCGAAGCGGCCTGGTCTACCAGACCGCTGAGTTCGAAGTTGAGGGTGGAAGTCTTTGCCATGCTGATCCGCCCTCAGGACACTTTGGCCGGAGCCGCAGCCGCCGGGGTTGCACCACTTGGTGCAGCCGCGGGAACCGCGCCGCCTGGCGCAGCCGCCGAAGCTGCACCGGCCGGCGCAGCCACCTGCGGGCGCTTGAGTGACACACGCATCAGAAAGTCGAACACGCGGCGCTGTTCCTTGTTGGGGCCGACGGCGGTGCCGGCCTTGATCTCGATCAGCTCCGGCTTTTCCAGCCAGGTCGAGTTGTAAGACGTGTTGCGCAGCAGTTCGGAGACCCTTTCGTTGGTCTGCGCGGTGCCTGAAATACTGACCACGCTGCCGGCCTGTTTGATGGTTTGCAGGTAGACGCCTTCGGGCGTCTGCTTCACCAGCTCGTCCAGCAGGTGCACGGGCACGTTGCGGTCCGTCTGCAGGTCTTCCACCGCCTTCTTGCGCGCATTCAGCGCTTCGATTTCGGTGCGCAGATTGGCGATGTCGCGGATCTGTGCATCGAGCTTGGCGGTCTCTTCCTTCAGGAATCCGTTGCGGGCTTCCTGGGCTGCCGTCAGCTGCGACAGCACGGTGTACCAGACGCCCGCAATGGCCACGCCGACGACGAACGCCGCGATCAGGCCAGCGAAGAAGGCCCGCTTGCGTTGCTGACGCCGCTCTTCACGGTGCGGCAGCAGGTTGATCAGGATCACTGCAGGAACCTCCGCATGGCCAGGCCGCAGGCCGTCAGATACGAAGGTGCCTCGCGCCGGACGCGGTTTTCACGCACCGACGAGCCGAGCTGCATGTTCTCGAAAGGGTTGACCACGCTGGAGGCGAAGCCGGTCAGATCGGTGACACGGTCTTTCAGACCCGGCAAGGTGGCGGTGCCACCGGCCAGCATCACATAGTGCACCTTGTGGTGCGGCGTGCTGGTGAAGAAGTACTGCAGCGCGCGACCGATTTCCTGCGACAGGCTGTCGACGAAGGGCGCCAGGATGGCGTTCTCGTAGTCTTCGGGCAAGTCGCCGCTGAGCTTCTTGGCCTCTGCCTCTTCGAATGAGAAGCCGTACTGGCGCGAGATCAGCTGCGTCAGCTGCGAGCCGCCGAAGGCCTGGTCGCGGTCGTACAGCATCTCATCGTCGCGCAGCACTTTAAGGCTCGTGGTGTCGGCACCGATCTCGAACAGCGCCACCAGCGCGTCTCGTCCGCCGTTGGGCAAGGCAGCGACCACACGGCTCATGGCCAGGCGCGAAGCGTGTGACTCGATGTCCAGCACCGCGGGCTTGAGGCCGGCTGCTTCAGCCAGGCCCTGGCGGTCGGTGACACGGTCCTTGCGTGAGGCAGCGATGAGGACCTCGACGTCGCCAGCCGACGTGGGGCTGTTGCCGATGACGCAGAAATCGAGGCTCACCTCGTCCAGCGAGAAGGGGATGTACTGGTTCGCCTCGGACTCGACCTGCAACTCCATCTCTTCTTCTCGCAAGCCGGCCGGCAGCATGATCTTCTTGGTGATGACGGCCGACTGCGGCATGGCCATCACCACCAGTTTGGTCTTCGTGCCGCTCTTGCCGAGCACGCGCCTGACGGCAGAGGCCACTTCTTCGAACTTCTCGATCTGGCCGTCGGTGATCCAGCCTTTTTCGAACGGCTCTGATGCAAAACGCTCCAGTACGTAGTCGCCACCGGCTGTCTGGCCCAGCTCAACCAGCTTGACGCTGGACGAGCTGATGTCCAGCCCGATCATGGGCGGGTGCTTTCGTCCGAACAAACCATCCAGCAAACCCAAGGCCTTGCTCCCCAGCCGTATGAGCCCGTGCCGAAATAGATGCGGCACAAGACCCGAGCTTGTTAATAAGTTACTTCAATGCTAGCAGTAAAGCCTTTGAGCAACCAAGATAAACCGGGCGCTTCAAAGCCCGACTCCTGGTCTTCGACATAGCCGGCGATAACCTGAGCGAGGGTATGTGATGAAGACGTGAAAAGCACACATTCGGTGGGCTGGGGGGCTGTGGACAATGTCACATCGGCGCTGGCTTCGGTGTGGCAAAAAGGGGTCGCCGCCTGAGTCACGGCCCGGTGTTGCGCGATCCCTATAATTTTTGACGCCTGAGCACTCTGTCTGGCGGCCAGCCCGGGGCAACTTTCCGCCCTGACCGACGTGACCGAAGTGATTGACGCGACCGACGTGACCTCCCCCAACGATTCTTTGCGCCCGCCCGCTGCGCGGTGGCCCGGCATGCCCGCGTGGCTGCGCTGGCTGTGCTGGCTGGGTCTGGCTCTGCTGGGGCTGCTGCTGGCAGCCACGCTTTCGGGGTTGATGCTGGTGGGCGTGGCGCTGGCGGTGGCCTACCCGAACCTGCCCCAGATCAGCAGCCTGACCGACTACCGACCCAAGCTGCCACTGCGGGTGTTCTCTGCCGACGGTGTGCAGCTGGGTGAATTTGGCGAGGAACGTCGCAACTTCATGCCCATAGCGCAGATGCCGCAGGTGATGAAGGATGCCGTGCTGGCGGCGGAGGACGCGCGCTTTTATCAACACGGCGGCGTCGACTACAAGGGCGTCCTGCGTGCCGCGCTGGAAAACCTGCGCGACGCGCGCAGCCAGGGCGCGTCCACCATCACCATGCAGGTGGCGCGCAACTTCTACCTGCCCACCGAAAAGACCTTCACGCGCAAGATTTACGAGATGCTGCTGGCGTTGAAGATCGAAAGCCTGCTAAGCAAGGACCAGATTCTGGAGCTCTACATGAACCAGATCTTTCTCGGCCAGCGGGCCAGCGGTTTTGCTGCTGCCTCAGAGATCTATTTCGGCAAGAAGCTGGGTGACGTCACGGTGGCCGAGGCGGCGATGCTGGCGGGCTTGCCCAAAGCGCCGTCGGCCTACAACCCGATCGCCAACCCCAGGCGGGCGACGCTGCGCCAGCGTTACATCATCGATCGCATGTTCAGCACCGGATTCATCACCGAGGCTCAGCACGACGAGGCACTGGCAGAGGAGCTGCGCTATCGCCAGCAGTCGGACGCGGCCGTCCACGCCGAGTACCTGACGGAAACGGCCAGGCAACTGGTGGTGACCCAGTACGGCGACGAGGCCTACACCCGCGGCTTGAACGTCTACCTGACGGTGCACGCGGCCGACCAGCTGGTGGCGCATCGCGCGTTGCGCCGGGGCCTGATGGACTATGAGTTGCGGCAGGTCTACCGTGGCCCCGAGGCCTATGTGAACCTGCCGGGCGATGACAAGCTGCTGGACTCACGCGTGGCCGAGGCCCTGTCCGACCACCCCACCAGCGACGACCTGCTGTCTGCCGTGGTGCTGGAGGCCGGGCCGCGCAAGGTGGTGGCCATGCTGCAGTCGGGCGACCTGCTGACGGTGACGGGTGCGGGCTTGCGGCCGGTGCAGTCGGGTTTGTCCGACAAGGCCGGGCCGAAGGTGCAGATCCGGCGCGGCGCGGTGGTGCGCGTGCTGCGAGACGCCAAAGGCGACGGCAAGGGCGAGTGGTCGTTGACGCAGATTCCCGAAGTGGAAGGCGCGCTCGTCAGCATGGACCCGCGCACCGGTGCCATCCGGGCCATGGTGGGGGGCTTCGACTACAGCCGCAACAAGTTCAACCGCGTCACGCAGGCTTGGCGGCAGCCCGGCTCTGCGTTCAAGCCCTTCATCTACTCGGCAGCACTGGAAAAGGGTTTCACGCCCAACACGGTGGTGAACGACGCGCCGCTGTTCTTCGATGCCACAGCCACCGGCAGCCAACCTTGGGAACCGAAGAACTACGACGGCACGTTCGAAGGCCCGATGCCGTTGAAGACGGCGCTGGCGAAATCCAAGAACATGGTGTCGATTCGCGTCTTGCAGGCCACCGAGCCGGCTTTTGCGCAGCGTTGGATCACCCACTTCGGCTTTGACGCCGGCAAGCACCCGCCCTACCTGACGATGGCGCTGGGCGCGGGCTCGGTGACACCGATGCAGATGGTGTCGGCCTACAGCGTGTTTGCCAATGGCGGCTATCAGGTGCAGCCGACGCTGATCCAGAAGGTCACCGACCAGAAGGGCAGGGTGCTGCAGGAGGCGCGGCCCGTGCTGCTGGACGAGACGTGGCGCGCCATACCGGCGCGCAACGCCTTTGTCATGTCCAACCTGCTGCAGGAGGTGACGCGCAGCGGCACCGCCGCACGGGCGCAGGCGCTGCTCAAGCGCGCCGACATCTATGGCAAGACGGGCACCACCAACGACTCGATGGACGCCTGGTTTGCGGGCTATCAAAAGACCCTGGCCGCAGTGGTCTGGATCGGATACGACAACCCGCGCAAGCTGGGCGACCGCGAAACCGGTGGCGGCCTGGCGCTGCCGGTGTGGATAGCACTGATGCAGCATGCCCTGCGAGGTGTCCCGACTGCCGAGATGGAGGTGCCGGCGGGCGTGGTGCAGGAGAGCAACAACTGGGTCTACGAAGAGTACACGCGGGGCCAGGGCGTGCTGAGCCTGGGCCTGGAAGAAAAGGTGCCCAAGGCGCCCAGCGAAACCGAGCGCGACTCGATCCTCGACCTGTTCAGGCGTTGATGCGCCCGGCCGCTCCGCACATCAGCGATCCTTCGCCGCGGGTGCTTTGAATTCCAACGCTTGGTCCGCTTGCAAGCTGGCGTGGGCCGACAGCACGGCCAGAAACTCGCTCTCATCGCGCGTGTCGAGCCAGCGCCCGGCCGACCACCGGTAGTGAAAGCCGCCACCCTTGGCGGCCAGCCAGATTTCGTGCAGCGGTGGCTGCAGGTTGATGATGATCTTGCTGCCATTCGGAAAATGCAGCTCCAGCAGGCCGCCCGTGCGCTGGCTGTCGATATCGATGACGTCGGCGTCCAGCCAGCCGTCGACCGTGGTCTCGATGTGCGCCAGCATGGCCTGGGCGTGCAGTTGATAGTCGGCGTCACTGAGTGCGGTGGCCGCACCTGCAGCACCTGCAGCAGATGCGGCAGACGCAGCAGACGCAGTATCTGCGGCGGTCGCCAGCGGCTGGCTTTCGTTGGGTGCGCTCATAGAATCCTTGCATGCGAAGAAAAACGGAACCAAGACTGAAACCGAGACCTGAATCGAGCATGAGTCTAGCGGCGGCCTCGGTCATCGTCGCCTGCATGGGTGTTGGGGTGTCGGCTTGTGGTCAGAAGGGCCCGTTGACGCTGCCCAAGGCACCGTCTGCAGCCGCCGCACAGGCGCCTGCATCCGCAGCCTCGGCGCCCGCTGCGCGCTGACGCCGCCGACCCAACCCTTCCCACCCCTTCCTGCTCCATTCCGCCCGTCAGGGCAACAAAATTCGCTGCCCCGGCAGGTCCGTCCATCAGAGGCGGTCTTCCTCCACCGCATGGCAGGCCACCTCGACGCCCCGGATGGCCAGCAACTTCGGACGTTCGGCGCTGCAGCGCGCGTTGGCATGCGGGCAGCGCGGATGAAAGGCGCAGCCGCTGGGCGGGTTCAGCGGGTTCGGCACTTCGCCCTGCACGGGCGTGCGGGCGCGGCCACTCATGCGGATGTCGGGAATGGCGTCCAGCAGCATGCGCGTGTAGGGGTGCTGCGGCGCGCTGAACAAGCGCTGCTTGTCGGCCACTTCCACCAGCCGCCCCAGGTACATCACGCCCACGCGATCGGCCACGTGGCGCACCACGGCCAGGTTGTGCGAGATGAAGAGATAGGTCAGACCGCGGCTCTTCTGCAGCTCTTTCATGATGTTCAGCACCTGCGCCTGTACCGACACGTCCAGCGCCGAGGTGGGCTCGTCACAGACCAGGAACTCGGGCTCGGTGGCGAGCGCGCGCGCGATGCTGATGCGCTGGCGCTGCCCGCCCGAGAACTGGTGCGGGAACTTCTGCGCGTCGGCGGCAGCCAGGCCGACCGAGACCAGCAACTCCGCCACCCGCGCCGCCAACGCCTCGGGCGTGGGCGCCAGGCCGTGTTCGCGCAAGGGCTCGCCCACGATGTTCAGCACGCGCCAGCGCGGGTTCAGGCTGGCATACGGGTCCTGGAAGATCATCTGCATGCGCCGGCGCATCTGACGCAGTTCGGCGGCGTTGCGGCTGAGGTCGGTGGCCTGGCCGTCGAAGCGCACCTCACCCCGTGTGGGCGCATACAGGCCCACCAGCAGCCGGGCCACCGTGCTCTTGCCGCAGCCCGACTCGCCCACCAGCGCCAGCGTGGTGCCGCGTTCGATGCTGAAGGAAACGCCGTCCACCGCGTGCACGAACTGGCGCTGCTTGCGCTCGACCACGCGGTTCAGCCACGGCGCCGAGACGTCGAAGGTCTTGGCCAGGTCCTTGACCTGCACCAGGGGCGTCCTCATGGGCGCGGCTCCGGCCGGGCATCCAGCACATGCCAGCACGCTGCACGGGTGGCCCCGGCATCCAGCAGCTCGGGCCGTTCATGCCTGCAGCGGTCGAAGACCTGGGGGCAACGCGGGTTGAACGCACAACCCTGCGGAATGGCGTTCAGCCGCGGCATCGCGCCGTCGATCTGCAGCAGCCGCTCGCGGTCTTCGTCCATCGCCGGAATCGAACCCATCAGACCGCTGGTGTAGGGGTGGCTGGGCCGGTGGATGACGTCGGCCACGGGCCCGATCTCGACCACGCGCCCGGCATACAGCACGGCCACGCGGTCACAGGTTTCTGCAATCACGCCCATGTCGTGCGTGACGAGCATCACCGCGGCGCCTTGCTCTTTGCACAGGCGCTTGAGCAGCGTGATGATCTGCGCCTGGATCGACACGTCCAGCGCCGTGGTGGGCTCGTCGGCGACGATCAGTTGCGGCTCGGCCGCCAGCGCCAGCGCAATCACCACCCGCTGGCGCATGCCGCCGCTGAACTGGTGCGGGTACTGGTCGATGCGCTGCTCGGCCGCCGGGATGCCGGTTTGCTGCAGCAGATGGATGGCGCGCTTGCGCGCTTCATCGGCGCTCACCGGCAGGTGCGTCAGGATGGTCTCGGTGAGCTGGCGGCCGATGGTGTACAGCGGGTTCAGCGAGGTCAGCGGGTCCTGGAAGATGGCGCCGATGCGGCGGCCGCGGATCTTGCGCAGCTCTTCGTAGGGCAGGTTGTCGATGCGCCGACCTTCGAGCCGAATCTCGCCACTGGCGATGCGCCCCGGCGGCTCCAGCAGGCCGATGATGGCGGCACCGGTGAGCGACTTGCCGGCACCCGATTCGCCCACCACGCCCAGGATTTCACCGGCGTTGATGTCGAACGAAATGTCGTCCAGCGCCAGCAGCGTGCCGCGTCGCGTGGGGAATTCCACACGCAGGTTCTTCACTTCAAGCAGGGCGGCCATCGTGCAGTTTCGGTCAACGCAGTTTCGGGTTCAGGGCGTCGCGCAGCCAGTCGCCCAGCAGGTTCACGCTCAGCGCAATCAGCACCAGCATCACGCCCGGGAAGATGGTGATCCACCATTCGCCCGAGAACAGCAGGTCGTTGCCGATGCGGATCAGGGTGCCCAGCGAAGGCGACGTCGAGGGCACGCCGACACCCAGAAACGACAACGTGGCTTCGGTCAGGATCGCCGCCGCGACCTGGATGGTGGCGAGCACCAGCACCGGCCCCATCACGTTGGGCAGCACGTGCTTGAACATGATGCGGCCCGGCGCCACGCCGATGACGCGCGCGGCCTGCACGTATTCCTTGTTGCGCTCCACCAGCGTGCTGCCGCGCACCGTGCGCGCGTACTGCACCCAGCCCGACAACGAGATGGCGATGATCAGCACACCAAAAGCCAGACTCTCGTGCGCGTTGGGAAACATCGCGCGGCCCACGCCGTCGATCAGCAGCGCGATCAGGATGCTGGGGAACGACAGCATCACGTCGCACACCCGCATGATGAAGGCGTCCACGCGCCCGCCCGCAAAACCCGACAGCAGCCCCAGGCCGACGCCGACCAGCAGCGACAGCACCACCGAGGCCAGGCCCACCAGCAGCGAAATGCGCGCGCCGTAGAACAGCGCCGAGAGCATGTCCCGCCCCTGGTCGTCGGTGCCCAGCAGGTACTTGCGGCTGCCGCCTTCCAACCACGCCGGTGGCAGGCGCGCGTCAGACAGGTTCAGAGTGGCCAGATCAAAAGGGTTGTGCGGCGACACCCAAGGCGCAAAGAGCGAGCAGAACAGGCACAGCGCCGCGATGACCGCGGCCGTCATCGCCATCGGTGAGCTGCGAAAGCTGTGCCAGATGTCGCTGTCACGCCAGCGCGCCCAGGTGCCTGGCGCGGCGCTGGCTGTGGTCAGGTGTTGATTCATGGTGGTCTTGGGTGTGCCGCGGTGCTCAGTGCCCGCCGGCCGGTCTTTCCATGCGCAGGCGCGGGTCGACGGCGAAGTACAGCAGGTCCACCGCCAGGTTCACCAGCACGAAGATCAGCGCAATCAGGCACAGGTAGGCGGCCATCACCGGGATGTCGGCAAACTGCACCGCCTGGATGAACAGGAAGCCCATGCCCGGCCACTGGAACACGGTCTCGGTGATGATGGCGAATGCAATCAAGCTACCGAGTTGCAGGCCCGTGATGGTGATGACGGGCACCAGCGTGTTCTTCAGCGCGTGGCCGAAGTACACCGCCTGGTCGGTGAGGCCGCGCGCGCGCGCGAACTTCACGTAATCGGTGCGCAGCACTTCCAGCATCTCGGCGCGCACCAGGCGCATGATCAGCGCGAGCTGAAACACCGCCAGCGTGATGGCTGGCAGCACCAGGTGTTTCCAGCCGTCGATGGTCAGCATGCCGCTGGTCCAGCCACCCAGGTCGACGACGTCCCCGCGCCCGAAACTGGGCAACACCTGCAGCGTGACCGCAAACACCAGGATCAGCAGGATGCCGATCAGGAACGTCGGCAGCGACACACCCAGCAATGACACGATCATTGCCAGCTGGGCGCCGAAGTGGCCGCGCCTGAGAGCAGCATAAACACCCAGCGGCACGCCCACCACCAGCGCAATCACGGCGGCCGCCAGCGACAACTCCAGCGTGGCCGGCAAGCGCTCGGCAATCAGGCTCGAGACCTTGCGACCCTGGCGCAGGCTCATGCCGAACTCGCCCTGCACGGCGTTGCCGACAAAGTGCGCAAACTGCACCGGGAAGGGCTGGTCCAGCCCCAGGTCTTGCCGCAATTTTTCGCGCTGGTCCTGCGTGGCATCCTGGCCCAGCAGATTGGTCACCGGGTCGCCGACGAACTGGAACAGCATGAACGCCAGGAAAGCCACGGTGAGCATCACCACCACGGCTTGCAGAAGGCGGCGAAGTATGAAGGCGAGCATGGAGTTTCAGCAGTCAGCGCAGCGGCTGCCCTTGACGTGGAGGTGTCGGACGTGGAAGTGTTTCATGGTTCGGGGCGCTGCCCGCGTCGTGAAACTTAGTGAAGGTTGATGGCGCCAAACCACGTTCGCGCCGAGGACTGCGTGTTGTCACTGTCGGCCATGAACGCCATCGAGGTCAACGCCCCCGGCGCTTCGCCGAAGGCGAGCTGAAAGTCGGCTGCCAGGTTGCGCCGGTGGTCGCGCCAGCGGCCCATCTGCGCGGTACCGGAATCGACCACGATCTTGCGGATGCGGTCGCTGCGCGGGTTGATGATTACCGTGCCCACGGGCGCGCTGGCGTCCCACACGTACATCAACGTCGCGTAGGGCGGCCTTTCGCCGGTCAGGGCTTCGGCCAGTTCGAACATCGCACGCGTGCGTGCCGGCAGCGCCGACACATTGCCATCGAAGGCAAAAAGCACCCGCGCGGCAGAGTCTTCGCGACTGACTTCTGCCACGCTCGCGTTCACGGGCTGGGCTTGCACCCACCACGAGAAGCTCACATCGCGCAGCTCGTGGGCGTGCACCGCCAGCTTGCGCCGCCACATGCTGGCGGAGCGCTCGGCACGGGCCGACACGGCCTGTCGGCCTTCGTGATGCCCGGTGTCGTAGCGCGTCTGCTGTTTGCCCGGCAAAGAAACGTCATGCCACCCATCGGCAGCCGATGGCAGCTGCGGCGATGCGCAGGCTGTCAACAGCCACGCAACGGCCACCAAAAGCGAATGGGTGAGTTTCAACGAATGCATCGGGTTGCAGACTTTGTAGATCAGCAGGTGTGCATCAGCAGGTGTACATCAGCAGGTGAACCTAAGCAGGTGAGTGAACATCGGCACGGACAAAAAAAGACCGCCCGAAGGCGGTCCTGGTCTAAACAACGGCGCCCGTGCCTGA
>JBBQMM010000100.1:0-11246 GCA_038328935.1 Burkholderiales bacterium | reverse complement strand
GGGAATGGGTCAACTACTTCGTCATCAAACCAGGCCGGTGAGGGCCGAAGGCCGGCTTCGGGGGCCCAGACCCGGCCGGCCGGGTTTGAATTTCTTGTGAACCGCTGGTTGACTGCGCAATGCGGTCTTTCCGCATTGCGGAAACGATGCAGATCAAGAAGTTGGTGGTCACAAACTTTTGAAGCCATGAGCGATGTAAGTGGTCTTTCACTTCGCCCTTGCCGGGTCGGCATTAACCAAGCCGCCGTCTAGAATCAGGGGTTGGTAGGTTCCATTTACCCGACTTTGGGCGCTGAAAACAGCACTTCGGGCGGCCCGAGACTCAACTCCTTCAGCTTACAAAAAGCTTGTGGATATCTTGTGGATGGTTTTCTCTGTTGGCAGCCTGCAACGGCCCATGAACAAGCAATGGCGCCATTTTCTGGCGGGTGCTTTTGACTACAATGAACCCCCAACAAGCAGTTGCCAAACGATCTGTTGGTAGGCGCGTCAACCTTTCGACGTGCCTTTTTTTTATCTTCAGCACCGCCCTGCCGGGCCCTCACATGGCCGTGCCCTGTGAGTTGCTGCTGAAACGGCGATGCCGTCTTGTTCCGGCACCAGCCACGTCATGAATCACATCAGAAATTTCTCCATCATTGCCCACATCGACCACGGCAAGAGCACGCTGGCCGATCGCATCATCCAGCGCTGTGGCGGTCTGTCAGACCGCGAGATGGAAGCGCAGGTGCTCGATTCGATGGACATTGAACGCGAGCGCGGCATCACCATCAAGGCGCAGACGGCGGCGTTGTCGTACACCGCGAAAGACGGCCAGGTTTACAACCTCAACCTCATCGACACGCCAGGCCATGTCGACTTCTCTTATGAAGTGAGCCGCTCGTTGTCGGCCTGCGAAGGCGCGCTGTTGGTAGTGGATGCCAGCCAGGGTGTCGAGGCGCAGACGGTGGCCAACTGCTACACGGCGCTCGAACTCGGTGTCGAGGTGGTGCCGGTGCTCAACAAGATGGACCTGCCGAACGCCGACCCGGACAACGCGCGCAGCGAGATCGAAGACGTCATCGGGATCGACGCCGACAACGCGATCCCCTGTTCGGCCAAGACCGGCATGGGCCTGGACGAGATTCTTGAGGCGGTGATCACGCGCATGCCGGCGCCTCGTGGCAACCCCGACGGCCCGCCGCGCGCCATGATCGTCGACAGCTGGTTCGACAATTACGTCGGCGTGGTGATGCTGGTGCGCGTGGTCGATGGCTCGCTGGGCAAAGGCGAGCGCATCCGCATGATGGCCAGCAACGCCATTTACAACATCGAGCAGATGGGTGTGTTCACACCGAAGTCGGTGTCGCGCGAGGTGCTCAAGGCCGGCGAGGTCGGCTTCATCATCTGCGGCATCAAAGAGCTACAGGCGGCCAAGGTCGGCGACACGCTGACCTTGGACAAGAAGCTGCCCAACAACGCTGGTCCGGCCAGCGAGCCGCTGCCCGGCTTCAAGGAAATCCAGCCGCAGGTGTTTGCCGGCTTGTACCCCACCGAGGCCAGTGAATACGACCAGCTGCGCGACGCGCTTGAAAAGCTCAAGCTCAACGACAGCAGCCTGCGCTACGAGCCCGAGGTCAGCCAGGCGCTGGGCTTCGGGTTTCGCTGCGGCTTTCTCGGCCTGCTGCACATGGAAATCGTGCAAGAGCGGCTGGAGCGAGAGTTCGATCAAGACCTCATCACCACCGCGCCGAGCGTGGTCTACGAGGTCGAGCTGAATGACGGTACGGTGTTGACGGTCGAGAACCCGAGCAAGATGCCCGACCTGGGCCGCATCAAAGAGATTCGCGAGCCCATCGTCACCGTGCACCTGTACATGCCGCAAGACAGCGTGGGCCCGGTGATGACGCTGGCCAACCAGAAGCGCGGCGTGCAGCTCAACATGGCCTATCACGGCCGCCAGGTGATGCTGACCTACGAGCTGCCGCTGGCCGAGATCGTGCTGGACTTCTTCGACAAGCTCAAGAGCGTGTCGCGCGGCTATGCGTCGATGGACTACGAGTTCAAGGAATACCGCGCCGCCGACGTCGTCAAGGTCGACTTGATGATCAACGGGGATCGTGTGGACGCACTGTCCATCATCGTGCACAAGGCGCAGAGCGTGTACCGCGGCCGCGCGGTGGCGGCCAAGATGCGCCAGCAGATCCCGCGCCAGATGTACGACGTGGCGATCCAGGCCTCCATCGGCGCCAACATCATCGCGCGCGAAGACATCAAGGCGCTGCGCAAGAACGTGCTGGCAAAATGCTACGGCGGCGACATCACGCGCAAGAAGAAACTGCTCGAGAAGCAGAAGGCCGGCAAGAAGCGCATGAAGCAGATCGGCTCCGTCGAGGTGCCGCAAGAAGCCTTCCTGGCCATCCTCCAGGTCGAAGACTGAGACCAACCCACTCCACACATGAGCACTCTCATGAGCAACCTGACCGCCGCCCTTTACGGTGCCCTGATCATTTTCCTGGGCGGTTGGTTCCTGGGCTACTGGACCGGCAACTTCTCGGCACTGCTGTTCGTGCTGGCCGTGGTCACGCTGCTGTACTGGTTGGCCGAGCGTTTCAAGTTCCAGCCCGCGCGGCAGGCGGCTGCGGCGCAGCTGGCGCAGCAAGACGCCACGCGCCGTGCCGACTTGGCCAGGATGGGCATCCAGAAGGTCGATGGCGACGTGGCCGCGGCACGCGAAAAGCTGCTGATGCAGCCTTGGTGGCTGGACTGGACAGCGGGCCTGTTCCCGGTGATCCTGATCGTTTTTCTGTTGCGCTCATTCCTGTTCGAGCCCTTCAAGATCCCGTCGGGCTCGATGGTGCCTACGCTGCTGGTGGGCGACCTCATCCTGGTCAACAAATTTCACTACGGCGTGCGGCTGCCGGTGATCAACAAGAAGATCATCGACAACCAGCCCGTGCAGCGGGGCGACGTGATGGTGTTCCGCTATCCATCGGACTCCCGGCTGGACTACATCAAGCGCGTGGTCGGCTTGCCGGGTGATGAGGTGGCCTATCTGAACCAGCGCCTGAGCCTCAATGGCAAGGCCGTCGAGACGACGCCCCAGGGCGAACACTACGACGAAGACAGTCTGAGCTACGCTCCCATGTTCATCGAAAAGCTGGGCAACAAAGAGCACAAGATCCGCGTCGACCTGCGCCGCCTGGGCTACTACGGCCCTGACCCGAAACGTTTTCCGATGGCCGAGAACTGTCGCTACTCACCCGAAGGCGTGGTGTGCAAAGTTCCACAAGGTCACTACTTCATGATGGGCGACAACCGGGACAACTCGCAGGATTCCCGCTTCTGGGGCTTCGTGCCGGACGAGAATATCGTGGGCAAGGCATTTTTCGTCTGGATGAACTTCGGCAACCTGGGGCGCATAGGCGCTTTCAACTGAAAGAGCGAGTCTGATGACCAGGGCACAGGGTTACCGACCTCCTACACCACGGCTTGGGTCGCCGCGCTCGCAGCAGCGCGGCCTGACGCTCTTCGGCCTGCTTTTCTGGGCCATGCTGGTCGGCTTTGGCGGCTACATGTTGGTGCGCATTCTGCCCACCATCAACGAATACAGCACCATCAACCGTACCGTGGATACGATTGCCAAAACGCAGCCCAGCACCGTGGCCGAGGCACGGCAGGCTTTCGACAAGCAGAAGGACCTGGAGTACTCGATCGGCTCGATCTCGGGCAAGGATCTGGTCGTGACAAAGGAAAACGACAAGGTGGTGATTGCGTTTGCCTACGACAACGTGATCCCGATCTACGGGCCGGTGTACATCCTCATCAAGTACTCCGGCAGCTCGCGCTAGGCCGTTGCCTCAGCGACACTGCGGCGTCAGCGCCATGCCCATCTCCCGACCGCAAGACATTGTTCGATGGCCAAGCTTGAAGCTCCGAAGCGTGGACTGCGGCTACAGCGAGTTTGACGCTGCACAATGCAGCGTTGCTGCAGCGGCCAAACAGAGCCCGGTCTGATGTCGCCTTCGGTAGAAGCCTTGCAGCGGCGGCTGGGACACCGTTTCAACGACGAGTCGCTGTTGCAACGTGCGCTCACGCACCGCAGCTTTGGCGCCGGTCATAACGAACGCCTCGAGTTCCTGGGCGATGCCGTGCTCAGCACGGCGATTTCCGCGCTGCTGTATGAGCGCTTTGCGGGCAGTGACGAAGGCGACCTGACGCGGGTGCGTGCCCATCTGGTGCGTGAAGACAGCCTGTACCGGGCCGCGCTGGTGCTGGGGCTGCCCCAGGTGGTGCGACTGTCCGAAGGCGAGGCGCGCGGCGGTGGTGCGCAGCGGCCTTCCATCCTGGCCGACGCGGTGGAAGCCATCATCGGAGCGACGTTCCTGGACAGCGGCTACCCGGCAGCGCTTGAACTCGTGCGGCGCTTGTTCGGTGAAGTCATACAAGCCACCGAGGCCGACAGCTGGAGCAAGGATGCCAAGACCGAGCTGCAGGAGTGGTTGCAGGCGCGCCGCATCGCGGTGCCCAGCTACCGCATCGCGGCCACCCGCGGCCAGGCCCATGCGCAGCTGTTCGAGGTCGAATGTGCGGTGCCCGCTCTCCATGTGACCGAGCAAGGTGAAGGCCGCTCGCGGCGCATCGCCGAGCAGGCCGCTGCCAAGCGTATGCTGCAGTATTTGAAAGCCAAGGACCCGCCCGACGGGCCCCTGTCGTCCTGAGTCGGGCTTCCTGAGTTGCGCTTCCTGAGCTGCGAGTCCTGAGCTGTACTCACCCTTCCACGCGGTCTGGCACGCCCCGACCGTTACCACCGACCGTCCCACCGCCCCCCGGGCTTCCGCCTTGAACGCTGACATTCCTGATTCACCGTCGTCCCCGCCAGGAACCCCCCCTGCTGAGCCGGCCGTGCCGCAGCGTTGTGGACTGGTGGCCATCGTGGGCCGGCCCAACGTGGGCAAGAGCACGCTGATGAACGCGCTGGTGGGGCAGAAAATCAGTATCACCAGCAAGAAGGCGCAGACCACACGCCACCGCATCACCGGCATCTTCACGCAGGGTGCCGTGCAGTTCGTGTTTGTAGACACGCCGGGCTTCCAGACGAAGCACATGAGCGGGCAGGGCGGGGCCTTGAACCGCACCCTCAACCGCACCGTGCTGTCGTCGCTGGGCGACGTGGACGTGGTGCTGTTCCTGGTCGAGGCGGGCCGCTTTTCGGCCGAAGATGAAAAGGTGCTGGCGCTGATTTCGCAAAACCAGCAAGAGGAACGGCCGGTGCTGCTGGTGGCCAACAAGCTCGACACGCTGAAGCGCCGCCAGGACGTGCTGCCCTGGTTGAAGACCATGCAGGAGCGCTACAAGTTTGCCGAGTTCGTGCCCATGTCGGCCACGCACCCTTCGGACGTGCAGCGGCTGCAGGACATCGTGGCGCCGTACCTGCCTGAGCAGCCCTGGCTGTACGAGCAAGACGCGCTCACCGACCGCAGCGAACGTTTCCTGGCCGGCGAGATGATCCGCGAAAAGCTGTTTCGCCTGACCGGTGACGAGCTGCCCTACAACTGCACGGTGCTGATCGACAAGTTCGAAGAAGAGGGCAACCTGCGCCGCATTGCGGCCACCATCGTCGTCGAGCGCGATGCGCACAAGGGCATGGTCATCGGCGAAGGCGGCGAGCGCCTGAAGCGCATCGGCAGCGAAAGCCGGCAAGAGCTGGAACGTCTTTGGGAGGCCAAGGTCTTTCTCGAGATCTGGGTCAAGGTGCGCTCGGGCTGGGCCGACAACGAAGCGCATCTGCGCAGCTATGGCTACGAATGAGGGCCTGGGCCATGGCGACGACGCGCCGGCACAGGCGCATGCCGAGACCCTGGTCCCGGGCACGGCAAGGCTGACCCGCAGCGCGCAGCCACGCAGCAGCCGCGCCGCACCGCGCAGCGCAAGCAGAACCCGAAGGGCTGCGGCAGCCCATCCGCTGACGGCCTTCGTGCTGCACCGCTACGACTGGAGCGAGAGCAGCCTGATCGTCGAGCTGTTCACGCGCGCCCAGGGCCGCGTGGTGGCGGTGGCCAAGGGTGCAAAGCGCCCGACGTCCAACTTCCGCCCGGTGCTGCTGCCGTTCTTGCCGTTGCAGGTGTTGCTGGGCAAGCCGCCGAAAGACGAGACCTCGGAGGTCGTCAACCTGCGCAGCGCCGAGTGGTCTGGCGGCGTGCCGCTGTTGCCCAATGGGGCCCTGATGTCGGCCTACTATCTGAACGAGCTGTTGCTGAAATTGCTGGCGCGACAAGACCCGCACGCCGAGCTGTTCGATGCTTATGCCGATACGCTGGTGGCGCTGGCGCTCGCGCTCGCGCCAACTGCGGCCGCCCAACCTGCCCCCAGTCATGCGGCCCACGCAGCCGCCCACTTGCCTGTCACCCCGGCAGCCGACCCGGCGGCAGAACCCGCCAACGAGGCGACCGTCCTGCGGGCGTTCGAACTGGTGCTGTTGCGTGAACTGGGCGTGTTGCCCGAACTGCGTGAGGTCACGCTGACGGCGCAGCCGCTGCAGGCCGACCGACGCTATTCGCTGCATGCCGACCACGGCCTGGTGGCCGATGAGAGCGCGGGTGCTCCCGGTGCGGTCTGGCTGGCGCTGGATCCGGTGCTGACTGCCGGCACCATGGCCAGCCTGCGCCAGTGCTGTGCGCCGGCAGCAGGGGCGTTGCGCGGGCCGTTGCGCTCATTGCTTCACTATCATCTGGGTCAGCGTCCGCTGCGCACGCGCCAGGTGTGGCAAGGCGTGCAGCGGTTGGCCGAAAGCCCCATCCGATGAATCCCTTGGTTGCCCCCGAAGCCAACGCCGAGCCGCACGCCGGCCGCACCGCACTGTCGGTCAACGTCAACAAGATCGCACTGTTGCGCAACACGCGGCACCTGGGCATCCCCAGCGTGGTGAAGGCCGCCACGTGGTGCCTGCAGGCTGGCGCCGATGGCATCACCGTGCATCCGCGCCCCGACGAACGGCATATCCGCGCGCGCGACGTCCACGAACTTGCGGCGCTGATGCAGCAGTGGCCGCAGGCTGAATACAACATCGAAGGCAACCCCTTTCACAACCTGATGGGTTTTGCGCGTGAACTGGTGGCCCAGGGCCAACCGTTGCACCAGCTGACCTTCGTGCCCGACAGTGAAGGCCAGTTCACCAGCGACCACGGCTGGGATCTCGCGGTCGACGGCGAACGGTTGCGTCCGGTGATCGCTGAATGCAGGGCGCTGGGCGTGCGCGTGAGCCTCTTCATGGACCCGCTTGCGGGCGCCATGCCGATGGCGCGCGCCTTGGGCGCCAGCCGGGTCGAGCTGTACACCGAACCCTACGCGGCAGCGCACGGCGGCGCCGATCAAAGCGCACAGCTGGCTGCTTTTGCTGCGGCCGCCCAGGCCGCGCTGGCAGCCGGCCTGGGCGTCAACGCCGGGCACGACCTGAACCGCGACCACCTCACCGACTTCCTGCGCGCGGTGACCGGTGTGCAAGAGGTGTCGATCGGCCATGCCCTGGTGGCCGAAGCGCTGGAACTGGGGCTGGCAGAGACGGTGCGCGCGTACCAGCGTTGCATCCGTGCGGCGCATGCGCCTCAAACCACAGAAGGCCAGGGCATGGGCCGCTCACGATGATCTACGGCATCGGCACCGATGTCTGTGACATCCGCCGCATCGAAGGCACGGTGCAGCGGCGCGGCGAACGTTTCGCGCAGCGGGTGCTGGGCCCTGACGAACTGCAGGTGTTCCGCGCCCGCAGCCTGCGCACGCCCGTGCGTGGCTTGCGCTACCTGGCCACACGCTTCTCGGCCAAAGAGGCGTTTTCAAAAGCCATCGGCCTGGGCATCCGCTGGCCCATGAGTTGGCGCGCCTGCCAGATCTTGAATGAACCCAGCGGCAAGCCGGTGCTGCACCTGTCTGGCGAGCTGGCGCAATGGTTCGAAGCGCGGGGCCTGCAGGGCCACGTTACCGTGACCGACGAAACCGACTACGCGGCATCTTTTGTCGTCGTTGAAAGCAGGAGCCCCGCTTGAACATGATGTCTGCAGCCCCCGCCCATTCAGCCGTGGTGCTGGACATTGCCGGCACCAGCCTTGCCGCGGCTGACCGCAAGCGCCTGAAGAACCCGCTCACCGGTGGTGTGATCCTTTTTGCCCGCAACTGGGAGAGCCGCGCCCAGCTCACCGCATTGACGGCCGACGTGAAGAAGCTGCGGCCCGACCTGCTGATATGCGTCGACCACGAAGGCGGCCGCGTGCAGCGTTTTCGCACCGACGGCTACACCACGCTGCCTTCGATGCGCGTGCTGGGCGAGCAGTGGATGCGCGACCCCCTGGGCGCCACCGATGCCGCCAGCGCGTTGGGCTTCGTGCTGGGTGCGGAGCTGCGCGCCTGTGGCGTCGACCTGAGTTTCACGCCCGTGCTCGATCTGGACTACGGCGAAAGCAGCGTCATCGGCGACCGTGCCTTCCACCGTGACGCGCGCGTCGTGGCGCTGCTGGCCAAGAGCGTGATGCACGGCCTGCTGCGCGCCGGCATGGGCAACTGCGGCAAACACTTCCCCGGCCACGGCTACGTGAAGGCCGACAGCCACGTGGCGGTGCCGGTGGACAAACGCAGCCTGAAGGCCGTGCTGGCCGACGACGCCAAGCCGTATGAATGGCTGAGCACGACACTGAGCGCCGTCATGCCTGCGCACGTGGTCTACCCCAAGGTGGACAGCCACCCAGCCGGCTTTTCGCCGCGCTGGCTGAACGACATTCTGCGCGGGCAGATGGGGTTCACGGGCGCCATCTTCAGCGACGATCTGAGCATGGAAGGTGCGCGGCACCTGGAAGGCGGCCAATTGACCTACGCCGAAGCTGCCGCAGTGGCTTTGAACGCAGGCTGCGACCTGGTGCTGCTGTGCAATCAGTCGGTGGATGGTGGTCAGGCCGTGGACGAGCTGCTGGCCGACTTGCAGCAGGCGCAAGCGCAAGGCCACTGGCATCCCAGCCCCGACAGCGAGGCGCGCCGCCTGGCGCTGCTGCCGACGCTGCCACCCTGGGCCTGGGACGATCTGATGCACGACCCCGTGTACCAGCGCGCGCTGGAGCGGCTGCCCTGACGCGGGGTTGACAGCGTGAGCCCGCTGCGGTGGCCAGGGAACCGCAAACGGCCGGCTGTGCAGCCCTGAAAGAAACAAAGGCCCCGCGGGGCCTTTGTTGTGTTTGCAGTGGTCAGGCCTTCAGTGCGCCTGCTGCTCGAACGGCAGTTTCAGCTGCGACAGGTCTTTCTTGGTCTCCACCAGCACCAGCGGTCCCACGTCGTCCACCTCATGACGGCGGGGCTCGCGTGGCACGTGCACGGGCTTGGGCTCTGTGGCCATGGCCGCCTGCACGGAGGCCACGCGCTCGCTGTCGCTCTGCACCCACTGCAGACCGGCGCTGCTGGCCAGCGAGTTCAGGTCTGCGGTCGGCAGTTCGTAGCGTGTAACCACGATGGGTTGAGCGGCCACGGGAGGGGCCGGCAAGACGGACGGCGGGGCCGCCTTTGCAGCTGGCGCCGGTGTTGCAGGGGCCGGTTGTGCAGCGGCATTTTCCACAGCTAACGGTTCCACAGCAGTGGGTTCTGCAGCAACCGGTTCCTCAGCGAAAGACCTTGCTGCCCACTCGCTGTTGGACGCAGGCGCTGCGCTGTCAGCAGCGGCGGCAGAAGGCGAGGCGCTTGCGTCGTGTTCAGCAGTCGCTGCTACGGCGTCGGCGGCCATCGGGCCGACGCCAACCTCGGCGGCGACCAGGCCAGAGCTGGCCCGGTTGTCGCCATCCACGTGCTCCTGGGCCACTGTGGGCGCAGCGTCACCTCGCTCGTCATCGCGGTTGCGACCACCCCGACGCCGACCCCGGTCGCCGCGGCCCGTACGCTCGGCGCTGCCGGCGCTGTCGGCGGTGGCGGCGGCGTTGTGCACCGGGGCTTGAGTGCTTTCACTCGCCACTGGGTGATCGCCCTCGGCGCCGGCTTGTGCGCCTTCAGGCAGCAGGCTGCCTTGCTCGGTGCTGGTCTCGCCGCGGCCATCGCCACGGTCGCGGCCACCGCGGCGGCGACGGCGGCGGCCATCACCACCCTCTGCGGTCACGGCCGGGTTCTGGGTGTCGACGGCATCGGCGCGCGGCTGGGTGTCTGCAAACCCCAAGGCAGGGGCGGCGGTGCCTTCTTCGGGACGCGGACCGGGTTCCGGGCGCGGGCCACGGCGGCCGTCGTTGCGGCCTTCATTGCGGCTGTCGCCGCGCGGTTCACGCGCCTCGCGGTTGCCTTCGCCGCGGCCTTCCAGCTTGCCCTCGGTGCGCGGCTCGCCACGCGGCGGCCGGTCTTCACGCTCGCCGCGCTCGGCGCGTTCGACGCTCGGCGCGCCCTCGGCGCCAGCCTCCTGGCGCGGGCCACGGCCACGGCCGTCGCGGCGCTGGCCACCGCGGCCACCACGATCTCCGCGCTCGCCGCGTTTTCCGTCTTTCGTGGCATCTCTGGCGCCATCCCTGGCGCCGTCTCTGGCGCTATCACGACCCCCTTCGCGGCGGCCGGTGGTGGTGGCACCTGCGGCTGTCGAAGCTGCGGCGGCTGCTGTCGCAGCGACCGTGGCTGTGCTTGCCACTGGCGCTGGCGCTGGAACTGGATCGCCACCAAAGAAACTCTTCACCCAGCCGAAGAAGCCGCTACCGGCGCTGGATGGCGCCGGTGCCGCCATCGGCGCGGGCGGTACCTTCGGTGCGGCCACGCCAGGCGCAGCGGCTGTCGCGAGCCCGGGTGCCGGTGCTGTTGTCGTCACGGGTGCCGGCGCGGGCACGGCGGGCAAAGGCGCCGGCTGGTCGGGCAGCACGCCCTTGATCACCGGCTCCTGTTTGGCCTTGGCCTTCTCACGGCGCGTGATGCCGACCTCGTCCGACGGCTCCTCGATCATCGTGTAGCTGGCCTGCAGACCTTCCAGGCGCGGGTCGTCGTGGCGCAGGCGCTCGAGCTTGTAGTTCGGCGTTTCCAGGTGCTTGTTGGGCACCAGCAGCACGGTCACGCGCTGCTTGAGTTCGATCTTCGTGATCTCGGTGCGCTTTTCGTTCAGCAAGAAGCTCGTCACTTCCACCGGCACCTGCACGTGCACGGCGGCGGTGTTTTCCTTCATCGACTCTTCCTGCACCATGCGCAGGATCTGCAGCGCGCTGCTCTCGGTGTCGCGGATGTGGCCGGTGCCGTTGCAGCGCGGGCAGGTGATGTGGTTGCCTTCGCTCAGC
>JBBQMM010000099.1:0-11263 GCA_038328935.1 Burkholderiales bacterium | reverse complement strand
GTGGCGGTGCAGACCATCGTTGTCGGGGCCGACATGCAGCCGCGTGTGGCCGCAGGGCTGGAGGGGCGCGGCTCCTAACCGGGGCGGGTCTGCTTTTGCTCCCTCTCCCTGCCTGGGTTTGGGTTGGGGTGAGGGTGCAATGGTGACTCAGGGACCGTGCCGCCAGCAGCATCTCCCCGCACCCCAACCCTCTCCCTTAAAAGGTGAGGGAGCCAAGCGGCAATGCGCGAACACAGCTCGTTTCTCCGCGAACGCCGGGCGCCGACAGGGGCTTGGGATGCTCTCAAACGGCGGCGCTGCCCGCGCGCCAACGCTGCATCAGGGCGTCCCACTTCGGACGCGCCGCCAGGAGGTGCCTTTCTTTCACGTGGCCGTAGCCGCGGATCTCTTCCGGGATGCGGGCAATCTCGGCGGCCAGTGCTCGGTTGCTAGCGTTCAAACTCTGCAGCAGTTCCTCGATGCAGCTCTGGTACTGGTCAACCAGCGCGCGCTCGGTGCGGCGCTCTGCGCTGCGGCCGAAGACATCCAGCGCCGTGCCGCGCAGGCCCTTCAGTTTCGCCAGCACGCCGAACGCGCTGCGCATCCAGGGGCCGTAGGGCTGCTTGATGAGTTCGCCCTGGTTGTTCTTCTTTGCCAGGAGCGGCGGCGCCAGGTGGTGCACGATCTTGTAGTCGCCCTCGAACATACTGGCCACCTTGTCGGTAAAGGCTTTGTCGGTGTGCAGGCGGGCGACCTCGTATTCGTCCTTGTAGGCCATCAACTTGAAGAGGTAGCGCGCCACGGCTTCGCTCAATGCCGAGCCACCCAGTTTGGCCTCTGCAGCCTGCACCTTTTCAACAAAGGCCTTGTAGCGGGCCGCGTAAGCAGCGTCCTGGTAGCCGGTGAGGAAGTTCACGCGCGTGGACACCATCTCCGCCAGCCCCGGCTTCTTGACGAACTGGATCACCTGCTGCGCCTTGAACAGCGCCTGCACGGCCGCCAGGTCGTGTGCGCAGCGCCGGCCCCATTCGAAGGCTGCCTTGTTGTTGTCGATCTGCACACCGTTGAGTTCCATCGCGCGCATCAGCGACGCGTGGCTCAGCGGCACGCGGCCGGCCTGCCAGGCGTAGCCCAGCAGCAGCGGGTTGGTGTAGATGCTGTCGCCCAGCAGTTGCACCGCGACCTGCTCGGCATCGAAGGCGCCCACCAGCGCATCGCCCACGCTGTTCTTGATGGCCGTTTCACACGACGCGCCCGGGAACTGCCATTCGGTGTTTTTCACGAACGCCGCCGTCGGCGTGCCGTGGGTGTTCAGCGCCACGAACGTGCGCCCTTCCTGCATCACCGTCAGGGTGTACTTGTTGGCGCCGACGATGCTGTCGCAGGCGATCACCAGGTCGGCCTGCGCGGTGTCCACCTTCGTGGTGTAGATGTCTTGGGGGCGGTCGGCAATCTGCACGTGGCTCCAGGTGGCGCCGCCTTTTTGCGCCAGGCCGCCGGCGTCTTGCGTGACCACGCCCTTGCCTTCCAGGTGCGCGGCCATGCCCAGCAGTTGGCCGATGGTGATGACGCCGGTACCGCCGACGCCACCGACCACGATGCCCCAGGCGCCACGTGCGTCCTGCTGTGACCCGCGGGCACTGCCGGCCAGCGCCCATTCGGGCTCCGGCAACGCTCCGAGCGCCGCAAAGTCGGTGCGGGCAGCGGCTTTCTGCGGCTTCTTGAGCTGGCCGCCCTCGACGGTGATGAAGCTGGGGCAGAAGCCTTTGACGCAGCTGTAGTCCTTGTTGCAGCTGTTCTGGTTGATGCGCCGCTTGCGGCCGAACTCGGTTTCCACCGGTTCGACGCTCAGGCAATTGCTCTGCACGCTGCAGTCGCCGCAGCCTTCGCACACCAGCTCGTTGATGACGACGCGCTTTTCGGGGTCCACCATCTTGCCGCGCTTCCTGCGGCGGCGTTTCTCGGTGGCGCAGGTCTGGTCGTAGATCAGCACCGTGGTGCCCTTGATTTCACGCAGCTCGCGCTGGATGCGGTCCAGCTCATCGCGGTGGTGCACGGTGACGCCGGCTTCCAACGGTCCTTTCAAATTCGCGCCCTGGTATTTCTCGGGCTGGTCGGTGACGATGACGAGTTTGGACACGCCTTCGCTGACCAGGCTTTTCTGGATCTGCAGCACGCTGTGGCCTTCGGCTCGCTCGCCCACCTGTTGGCCACCGGTCATCGCCACGGCGTCGTTGTAGAGCACCTTGTAGGTGATGTTCACGCCCGCGGCGATCGCTTGCCTGATGGCGAGAATTCCGCTGTGGAAGTAGGTGCCATCGCCCAGGTTGGCGAACACATGCGAGTCGGTGGTGAACGGCGCCTGGCCCACCCATGCGGCGCCTTCACCACCCATCTGGCTGAAGGTGCTGGTGCTGCGGTCCATCCACACGCTCATGTAGTGGCAGCCGATGCCGGCCATGGCGCGGCTGCCTTCGGGCACGCGCGTGCTGGTGTTGTGCGGGCAGCCGCTGCAAAACCAGGGCAGGCGCTCGCCAGTGTCGATCTTCAAGGCGGCCAGTTGGGCCTCGCGCGCGGCCACGATGGCCAGGCGCTGGTCCATGCGGGCGCTGATGTCGCTCGACACGCCCAATTTCTTCAGCCGCTTCGCGATCGCCTTGGCGATCAGCGCCGGGGTCAGGTCGGCCTTGGCGCGCAGCAGCCAGTTCTGGCTGGGGTTGGACATGCTCCATTCGCCACCGGAGTTGTCACCGTCGACCTCGTCGAACTTGCCCAGCACGTTGGGCCGCACATCGGCACGCCAGTTGTAGAGCTCTTCCTTGATCTGGTATTCGATGACCTGGCGCTTTTCTTCCACCACCAGGATCTCCTGCAGCCCCTGCGCGAAGTCGCGTGTGATGGTGGCGTCCAGCGGCCACACCACGTTGACCTTGTGCAGCCGCACGCCGATGGCGCGGCAGGTGTCGTCGTCCAGGCCCAGATCGGCCAGCGCCTGGCGCGTGTCGTTGTAGGCCTTGCCGCTGGCGATGATGCCGAAACGGTCGTGCGGGCTGCTGATGACGTTGAAGTTCAGCTTGTTGGCGCGCACGTAGGCCAGCGCCGCATACCACTTGTAGTCCATCAGCCGCGCCTCTTGCTCCAGCGGCGCGTCGGGCCAGCGGATGTGCAGGCCGCCGGGCGGCATGGCGAAGTCTTCGGGCATCACGATCTGCACGCGGTCGGGGTCGACGACCACCGAAGATGAGGATTCCACCACTTCCTGAATCGTCTTCATGCCGCTCCAGACACCGGAAAAGCGGCTCATCGCAATGGCGTGCAGCCCCATGTCCAGAATGCCCTGCACGTCGCTGGGGAAAAACACCGGCAGGCCGCAGGCCTTGAAGATGTGGTCGCTCTGGTGCGCTGCGGTGCTGCTCTTGGCCACGTGGTCGTCGCCGGCAATGGCCACCACGCCGCCATGCGGGCTGGTACCGGCCATGTTGGCGTGCTTGAAGACGTCGGAGCAGCGGTCCACCCCCGGGCCCTTGCCGTACCAGATGCCGAACACGCCGTCGTACTTTTTCGATTGGGGGTAAAGCTCCAGCTGCTGCGTGCCCCAGACGGCCGTGGCGGCCAGCTCTTCGTTCACCCCCGGTTGAAAGACCACGTGGCTTTGCGCCAGGTGCTTTCGCGCGGCCATCAGCGACTGGTCGTACGCACCCAACGGGCTGCCCCGGTAGCCGCTGATGAAGCCACCGGTGTTCAGGCCGGCCGCCACGTCCCGGGCGCGCTGCAGCATGGGCAGCCGCACCAGCGCCTGCACGCCGCTCATGAAGGCGCGGCCGCGGGCGAGCGTGTATTTGTCGTCCAGCGAGGCCGTTTCCAGTGCCTGGCGGATGGACTCGGGCAGGGGTGCGTTCATGGGCGGCCTCGGGCGGTGGGTGGTGTGGGACAGGGGGCGGGAATCGGAGCGGGATGGAGCGGGATGAGTGCGGGAATCGGAGCAGGATGGGTGCGGGATGGGCCCGGAAACAAGAGCGGAAATGAGAGCGGCTGGCGGCGCATTCGGGCGGCGGCCCGCGGCGCCTGTGGCAACCCGTCGTGCGGGGGCCAGTTTAGAGTTTCCGTAACGGTATGTCTTTTCTTTTGGTGCCTTGAATGGCAGCATTGGCGCAAGCTTCTTTCTTTTTAAGCATCGATTCACAGACTCTCATGCCTAAGCCACCGGAAACAGGGAAAACCTCCAAGAAGCTGCCGTCGGCCGCGGAGGCGCCGGGGCGCGATTCCGCAGAGCGCATGGGCGCGGCCTTGGACCGCTACGACGTGGCCATCCTGCACGCGTTGCAAACGGACGCGCGCTTGTCCAACACCGACCTGGCCACGCAGATCGGCCTGTCGGCAGCGCCCACCTGGCGGCGTGTGCGCTGGCTTGAAGAGCAGGGCTACATCACCGGTTACCGTGCCGAACTGGACCGGCGCCGCATCGGGCTGGGGGTGCTGGCGTTCGTGCGGGTGGACGCCGAGCGCAACAACGCCGAGGCCACCCGGGCGCTGGAAGACAGCATCCGCGGCCTGCCCGAGGTGGTGTACTGCCACTACATCAGCGGCGCCGGCACGTTCGAGCTGCAGGTGGTGGCCACCGACCTGGACGCCTACTCGCGCTGGACCATGGACACCCTGTTCAAGTTGCCCAACGTGAAGGATGTGCACACCCGCTTCTCGCTGGGCGAGGTGAAAGCCGGCGCGGCGCTGCCGCTGCGTCATCTGTCGCCATAGCCGTGGCGGCCACCCGCGCGGCAGCCGCAGCGCCGTGCCAGCAGCGCTGCTTGCGTCACTGCGCCCAGCGTGGGCGCCGGCGCGTTGCGTCAGCGGCCAGGTGCGCTACGCTCAGCGCCTGAAAACTTGTCGTGCAGCTTGGTGCTGCGCACGGCCTCGCCCCGTCCCATGCGCCCATTGATCGATGCACTGCTGACCCGAGACTCGGCGCAACGCCTGCGCTTGTCGCAAACGCTGCTGGCTGCCGCTGTCTTGGTGGTGAGCGTGGTGGTGCTGCAGTTCTACGTCTGGACGGGCGTGGTGGCCGGGCTGCCGGCGCTGTTGTGGTCGGGGATCAACCTGCTCGGCATGCTGGGCTTTTATGCCGTGCAGCGCCTGGGCCTGACACGCACGCTGGTCGAGCCTTCGCTGACGGCTCAGCAGATATTCTTCGCCGTCACCAGCAGCGCCGCGGCCTACGCTCTGGCCGGGCCGGCGCGCGGTGCAGTCTTTCCGGCGCTGATGCTGGTGATGGTCTTCGGCGTGTTCGTGCTGGCGCCGCGCCAGATGTTGGCGGTGGTGGTCTACGCGGTGTTGCTGTTTGCAGTGGTGATGGCGGTGATGGTGCACCGGCGGCCCGACCAGTATCTGGTGACGGTGGAGCTCGGGCATTTCGTCATGATGGCCACCATGCTGGCCGCAGGTGCGGTGCTCTCGGTGCGCATCACCCGGGTTCGGCTGCAGTCCAAACAGCACCGCATCGAGCTCGCGCAGGCCTTGCTGCGACTGCGTGAGGGCAGCACGCGCGACGAACTCACCGGGTTGGTCAACAAGCGCCAGATGCTGGCCTTGATGGAGCAGGAGCACCAACGCTGCATCCGTTCCGGCCAGACCTTCTGCCTGGCGGTGCTGGACATCGACAACTTCAAGCCCACCAACGAGGCGCATGGCTATGCCGTGGGAGACGCCGTGCTGCGCGCGGTGGCCGAGGAGGCGCAGCGCCAGGTGCGGGCGGCAGACGTGCTGTCGCGCTGGGCCGAGGATGACTTCGTGTTGATGATGTCGGACTCGCGCGCCGCGCTGGCCCGCGCCGGGCTGGAGCGGCTGCACGAGCGTGTGAGCGCGCTGCGCATCCTGCACGGGCAGCAGGCGCTGAGCGTCACGCTGTCGGCCGGCCTGGCCGAGCACCACGCGGGCGAGAGCGTGGCGCAGACGCTGGCCCGCGCCGAGCGCGCGCTGGCCGAAGCGCGCACACAGGGGCGCGGCCGCGTCGTCGTGGCGGCTTGACGGCGGCCGCGGCGCTGAACATGCCCTTGCCGTGCCGTGGTTGAACATCCAAACTGAAGCGGACATGCCATGTGGTTGCTGATTGCCGAGGCCTTCATCGCGTTGGGCCTGTTCGTCTTCATCGTCTGGTGGACGATGTCCAGCCGGCGTCGCACTGACGACACAGCCGCGAAGTCCGCCGACCCCGCGGACCCCGCCGACCGCGGGGTAACGGTGGCAGCCGAGGTCAGCGTTCCATCCGACCCGGGTGCCCAGCCGCCCGGGCGCGACCAGCGTTGACGCCGCCTGGGCGCGCTCTCAGCCGCTCAGTCCCTGGGCGGCCACACCAGAGTGAACGGCGAGGTGCGCACGCGCTGCCACAGGGCGCGCAGGATGCGGGAGCGCATCTGAACCTGGACACCGCGCGAGCGCAGAGCCACGCTGAAGGCGAGGCCGAAACTCACGCCCACGTTCAGCAGCCCCGTGGCTGCAATGCCGGCCACGCACCACCAGAAGGCGGGCTCGGCCAGCACGTCAGCACCCAGCGCGCCCCATGCTGCCGCCAGCTGCCCACTGGCCAGCGTGACGTGGCGCACCTCCAGCGGCAGGCCCAGGAACGACAGCATCGCGGGCGTCAGGCCGAGCAGGAAGCCCAGCGACACATTGGCTGCCAGCCCCGACACATGCTGGCGCCACCAATGCGCCCAGCGCTGTGCGCGGGCGGCGCCAAGCCGTTGCACGATGCGGGGGTTCCAGGCGATGGCGCTGTCCAGCCGGTGGTAAACAAACCAGTTTTCGGCCCAGCCGGCTATCAGCGAGCTGGCAAACAGCAGCACGCCGGTGAAGGCGGCAAACAGCACCGTCGGGCCCAGCAGCGTCAGGCTGTGCAGCACGTGGCGGGCTTCGTCGGCGCCCACCAGCGGCGCCCCCGCCAGCCACCAGGCCAGGCCCTGCAGCGCCAGCACCAGCGGCGCGCAGGCCGCCACGTTGCCGACGATGGCAGCGGCCTGTGAACGGATCAATTGCGCCACGCGGTCGACAACTGCCTCGATTTCGTCATCGCCCGCCTGGCGCCCCGCCGGCAGCCGGGCGGCGAGTGCGGGCGCCGTCATGGCCGGCTGCTTCGTGGCCACGGTCCAGTGCAGCAGCATCACCAGCACGAAGCTGGAGGCGTAGTTCAGCCCGGCCAGCATACCGGCCCAGAACGCAGACAACGCCAGCGCGCCGAGCCAGAACTTGACGACCGTGGTGCCGGCAATCACGACTCCGCCGCCGGCGGCCCGGCGCAGCATCTGCAGCCACTGGGCACGGGTGCGCGTGATGTAGAGCTCGCCGCTCTCTGCGCTGCGCTCGGTGACTTGTCGCGCCAGCAAGGAATAGTGGCGCGCAAACAGCGCTCGCAGCCCGCTTGATTCTTGCAGCGCGTCCAGCAGGCCCAGCAGCAGGTGGTAGGTCTCGGCATGGTTGTCGGGTGACAGCACGGCCCCCAGCAAATGCTCGATGCGTTCGGCGCGCGCCAGCACCTGGTCGAGATCGAACACGATGTTGACCGAGACGCCGTACTCCTCCAGATGGGGCAACACGCTTTGAGCGGCCTGGCGGCAACGGTCCAGCAGTGCGCGCAGATAGGCCGCGTCGCGCAGCGCATCATCGCTGCGACCTTCCAGAGTGGCTTGGCGCACCGCCTGCACGGCACTGGACAGCTGTCGAAAGGGCTCGTCGCGCAGCAGCTCGGGTGACATGCGAAGGCGCAGCAGCGGGCTGTAGCCAGCGGCCTGTACGGCGCTGGCCAAAATGGTGACCGCGTCCAGCATCAATGCGCGCGCCGCCATGTCGCCTGGGCCCACCAGTTCAGTCAGGCGCCGCCAGGTGCGGGCGTCCAGGGCGGCCAGCCAGTTGCGGTCACCGGGCTCGAACAACAGGCTGAACAGCGCCGCCAGATCGCGCGTGTCGGGTGTGCCCGGCAGCACACGCAGTTGCACGCGGGTCAGCAACTCGGCGGCAAAGGAGCGCCGGGCGCCGAAACCAAGATCGGCATACAACGCGGGTGCATCGATGTCACGCCAGAACGCGGCGGCCATCGCCTGCACCTCTTCGCGCAGCGCCGGCTGCCTGTCAATCTGCATCAGCAGCAGATTGAGGCGGCGCAGGGGCCACGGCGTGGTGGTGTCGGCTTCGCCGCCTTTATCGCCGCCGTCAGGGCCGCTGTCAGCGCCGCCACGCGCGGCGGAGCGCCTGGTGGCGCTGCTGCGCTGCGGCTCATGTCGCACCCACTCGATCAGGCGCACCAGCCAGAGATGGCGTTCGGCGAGGCTGGCGCGCGCGTCCGCGGCGTTGACCAGTGCGCTCAGGTCCCAGGGCTGGTTCATCAGGGCGCCCTCAGACGGAGCGCCAATGCGGCGTCAATGCAAGGCGCCCGGATAGACGAGTTGGAATTCGGGTACCGCGGCGTCAAAAGCGTGTGCGTCTTCGGTCATGCAAAAGAAGGTGCCGGCCATCTGGCCGTGCGGCGTGTCGATGCGGGTCCAGCTGGTGTACTCGAATTTCTCGCCGGGTTTGAGCACCGGCTGGTGGCCGACGACGGCCAGGCCACGCACGTTTTCAACCCTGCCGTGGGCGTTGGTGACGAGCCAGTGCCGTGCCACCAGTTGCGCCGTCACGTCCCCGGTGTTGCGAATGGTCACCGTGTAGGCAAATGCAAAAGGCCCTTCTGGGGGCTGCGACTGTTCGGGCAGGTACTGCACTTGAACGTCGCAGGTGAATGATGGATGAGACATGGACTGCATTCTAGGAGTCGGCACGCCGTGTCTGGGGATCACAGTGCCGGGGGCATCACCCTGCCGGCTCATAAAATCGGCGCCCATGACGACCTATCGCATCGCCCCCAGCATTCTCTCGGCCGACTTCGCCCGCCTTGGGCAGGAGGTGCAGGACGTGGTCGCCGCGGGCGCCGACTGGATTCATTTCGACGTGATGGACAACCATTACGTGCCCAACCTGAGCTTCGGCCCCATGGTCTGCCAAGCGTTGCGCAAGCATTGCACGGTGCCGATCGACGTGCACCTGATGGTGCATCCGGTGGACGCCCTGGCGCAGGCCTTTGCCAAGGCGGGAGCCGATCTCATCAGCTTCCACCCCGACGCCAGTGTGCACGTCGACCGCACGCTGCAACTCATCCGTGACGAGGGCTGCCAGGCCGGGCTGGTCTTCAACCCCGCCATGCCGCTGGACGTGCTGCCGTGGGTCATCGACAAGGTCGACCTCGTGCTGGTCATGAGTGTCAATCCGGGTTTCGGCGGCCAGAGTTTCATCGACAGTGCGCTGCGCAAGACCGAGGCCGTGCGCCGCCTGATCGACGCCGAGAAACAGCGCTCGGGCCGCGACATCCGGCTCGAGGTGGACGGCGGCATCAAGGTCGACAACATCCGCCGCGCGGCCGACGCCGGCGCCGACACCTTCGTCGCCGGCAGTGCCATCTTCGGGCAGCCCGACTATCGCGCCGTCATCCAGGCCATGCGCCACGAATTGCAGCGCTGACGTGCCATCCGGGGCAGCGCCCCGGGTCATGCAAGACCTTCACACAAGCATGCGCGCCCTGCGGGCGGACGGGTGCAGGTTCGAGGCCGGTCTGCCACCATGGAGGTCTTGCTACCCCGCAAACGCGGGTGTGTTACCTCCGGCGGCGCCGCAAGTCGTCATCAACATGGATGAGAAGACCTATCATCAGGTATGGGCAACAAGATGGCATCGATGCCACCCCCATATCGACCAAAAAGGGGGCGAACGAGTTTTTGATAGGGGTAAAGGTTTGGCATGAAAACACGCACCGTTGTGATCTTCAGCGGCGAGACTTTTGAAGTCCCGCAAGGCATACAGCGCATCGACCACCGTGCCACCCACGGCTGGCAACTGCGGTATGCCGGCACCCGGCTGTATTCGGACCATTCCAATGATGGAAGCGGTGCAGCCGCTTCACTCACGCTGGCCACCAAAGAGCTCCTCAAGCGCATCGCCTCGATGCCCGCGCCCACGGTGCTGCAGCGCGCGCCCAGTGCCAACAAGAGCAACAACCTGCCGCCCGGCATCTCGGGCCCTGTCGTGCGCCTGCGACGTGGCGGCCTCACCCGCGACTGCAGCCTGGCGGTGCTGATTCCCCGCTTTGGTGAAAAGCCGTTGCGCCGCAACGTCTACATCGGCACGGAGAACACCTACACCGTGGAGCGCTTCGAAGCCGCACTGGTGCGTGCCATCGAGATGCGTGCCGAAGCGGAAGAGGAGTACCGCGTGGCCGCCACGCGCGCCAAGCGCGCCGAGGCGCGCGCTTACAAGGCCAAAGTCAAGGAAGCGGCCTGAGGTTCGGGCCGGGCGGGGTCGGGCGCATGAAGCGCACCCGTGCGGAGGGCCCAAGGCCAGCGGGTAGAGCCAGGCGCGCTGACAGCCGGGCGCCAGTGCAGGGGCGCTTCGCCGGGTGCTTCTTCGGGTACCCGCCTGCTGCTTCTTCGGGTCTGGGGGCGGCGCCTACAGGCTGGCCGTGACGCCGCCGTCCACATAAAGGATGTGGCCGTTGACGAAGCTGGAAGCCTCGGAAGCCAGGAACACGGCCGCACCGCCCAACTCCTGCACCTCGCCCCAGCGCCCGGCCGGCGTGCGGTTGCAAAGCCAGGCCGTGAAGGCTTCGTCGGCCACCAGCGACTGCGTCAGCTCGGTCTTGAAGTAGCCCGGGCCGAGGCCGTTGACCTGGATGCCGTACTTGCCCAGGTCGATGGCCATGCCCTTGGTCAGCATCTTCACGGCGCCCTTGGTGGCGGCATAGGGCGCGATGCCCGGGCGGCCCAGTTCACTTTGCACGCTGCACACGTTGATGATCTTGCCCGCCCGGCGCACGATCATGCGCTGCGCGACGGCGCGGCCGACCAGGAAGACGCTGTCGATGTTGGTGGTGGTGATCTTGTGCCAGGCGTCGATCGGGAACTCTGCAAAAGGCCCGCGGTGCTGCATGCCGGCGTTGTTGACCAGGATGTCGATGGCGCCGATGTCGGCTTCCACCTGCGCCACCCCGGCCTCGACGGCGTTGGCATCGGTGACGTCGAAAGCGGCGGTGTGCACGTCCAGGCCCTGCGCTGCGAGCGCGCTGCGGGCCTGCGCCAGCGCGTCGGCGTTGCGTGCGTTCAGCACCACGCGCGCGCCGGCCCCGCCCAGCGCAGCGGCCAGTGCATAACCGATGCCCTTGCTGGAGCCGGTGATCAGGGCCGTGCGGCCGGTCAGGTCAAAGAGCTTCACACGG
>JBBQMM010000098.1:0-11293 GCA_038328935.1 Burkholderiales bacterium | reverse complement strand
GACTGCCGCTGCGAGGGACGCCGCAACAGGCAGTGCCGCACCTGCGCGAATCGAGCTGGAACAGGCGCCGCAACCTTTACCGAGGGCTGCGTTGCCGCCAGAGCCGGCGGCAGCACGCGAAGCGGCGCAAGGAGCCGTGTCCGACGCAGCGGAAGAAGCGGCGAAAGAAGCGGCGAAAGAAGCGGCGAAAGGACCGGCGAACGAGGGGGCGAAACAAGCAGCTAAACAAGCAGCGAAACAAGCAGCGAACGAAGCAGAGCAACCAGCAGCGCAACCAGCAGCGCAACCAGCAGCGCAACAAGCCACGCAGGCACACGCGCGAACCATGGCGACGCCGATGGTGACCGCCGCGGCGCCGGCAGCGGCGCCCACTGCGGCCGTGCCGGTGGCGCCTGCGCCCAGGGCCGCCTCGCCGCTGGCTGCGGCTCGCGTGGCCAAGTCCGCAGATGCCGCATCCAGCAGCGGCTTGAATACCGCGTCGAGCCTGGTGCCCGCGCCACCCGACCGGCTTGGGCTGGATTCAGCGCGCCAGCCGCCCGGTGCCCGGCCCGTGGTCTCGGACCCGCTGGCGTTGCCGCTGGCGCAACTGGCCGTTGAAGCGGGCATGAACCCGCAGCTGGATGCAGAGCGCCTTCGACTGGAGTCGCTGCAGCGCGCAGCGCGGGGCTTGTGGCGCCCGTCGCCGCCGCTGCCGCAAGGTGTCGGACAAGTGGTGCAGGACGCCAACGGTCGCGTCCTGGGCCGGCTGCTGGTGCAGGGCCTCGAAGTTCAGTGGCACAGCGCCGAAGGCAGTTGGCGTGCGCTGTTGCCGCACCCGCCCCGGCCCCATTGACCGTTCGACCGTTCGACTGCCGATAAAACGCCCGCCGCCGCATGGGCCGGCTGCCTGTACCGCCCTGGCGGGCCGCAAGCAGCGGTGAACTTCAAGCCGCTTGCTGCACCGGAGCCAGGAAGCGCTGCCGTGTGGCTGCAAAAGCGCTCATGTACTCGGGCCATCCGGTGTCGCGGTAGGCTCGTTTCAGTGCATCGCTGATGAAGGCGTCTTGTGGGTGATCGCGAAAGCGCGACACCGACCAGCCCATGCCGAAGGGGTCGAAGGGCACGCTGCGCCACTGTGGTTGGGTGGTCAGCAGCAGCGACGCCGCGCGTTCCTGCAAAAACACCTTGCGCTGCACGCCACCGCCCGGGCCCGGATAGGTGGTGGCGGCTGTCAGCGCCTGCTGCAGCGGCGTGGGCGCGCCTTCGCAGGCGGCATAAAGCGCTTCGTTCAACGTCAGCCATTCGCGCCAGAAGGCCGGGCGCGCTACGAAGTAGTTCGAGAAACACACCTGCCGCGTGTCCATCACCAGCTGCCGCAAAGGGACGCTGCGGCCGATGCTGTCCAGAAACTGGCCGTAGGCGTCGATCAAGCCAGGGTCGAAGGTTTCGCCTTGCTCGAACACGTTGAGAAAGAACGCCCCCATGTCGGGCTGCGGTGAAAACAGCAGCACGTCGGCCTGCGCCGCGTGCTGCTGCACGAAAGCGCAGACCTGATCGTGCGTCAGGCCCGTCTTGGCGCTGAACTTCGGCGAGAAGTAGCCGTAGAAGGCCGTTTCGTCCCAGCTCTGCTGGGCTTGTGCCTGCAGCAGTGTCTGGCGCAGCGGCCCGTATTCGAACCAGTCCGGGCGTGGGTTGGCCCGGTTGTCCAGCAGCTTCCAAGGCGCTTTGACCTGCTGGTAGATGGCTTCGGAATAGGCGATCAGGTGCAGGTGCACCGCAGGCTGGGCAGGCATGGTTTGCAGGCGCGGCAAGCGCGTTGGGTCCGGGTGGATGGGTCCGGTTGGATGGGTCCGGTTGGATGAGCCCGGTCGCTGGACGGCTGATCGGGCCGAAGTGCCGAAGTGCCGGTCAGTCTAGGCGGTGGCCGCAGATCTGATGGTCAGAACAGGGCCCTGATTCGCAGCCTGCCGGGCCGTGTGGTGCATGGCGACGTCTGGGCGCTCCGCGTCAGGGTTCGGTCCACTTGTGCAGCATGATGACGTCGGCCCAGTAGATCACGACCACCCAGCCGCTGGGCGATACGACCACCGCAAAGTCCTTCGATGCCGAGTCCTTGTTGCGGTAGGCCGCGTAGGCAGTCTGCATGTTGGCAAACACGGTTTCGCTGGCTGCGTCGATGGCCAGTTCCTGCGCCGGCGCCTGCCGGTAGACGATGCGCAGGCGGTGCTTGGCGCTGCGCGCGCCCTGCACCACCTCACCGGTGATGTTGGAGGCGTCGTTCAGGCGCCGGGCGTCGGGAGTCTGCGCCGCGCAGGGCGGCGTAGCCAACGTGGCACCGACAAACAGGGCCAGCGCCCAGACTGCAAGAGGCTTCATGGTGCGTGCGGCTGCGCTGCAAAGGGTCCTGGAGCGGCGAGTCTAAGGCCGGGCAATGCAGCGGCAGCGCCGCCTCGGGGCGCCCTCAAGCCACGACCGGAAATGTCGCGCCGATGAAGCAGCCGAAGGCCAGCGCATTGGCGGTGGCGCCCACCGCCGCGAGGCCCGTGCGTTTGAATGCCCAACGGCTGAAGAGGCCATAGACGACAAACAGCAGCAGCACCGCAGGCACGATGAGGGCGAGGAAAAACAGGCGCCCGGGGTTCAGCGCAATGGCCGCCACCAGCGACAGCAAGAAGCCATGGTCAGCAGCCCGTAAAGTGCAAAGTGAAGCAACAGGTAGTCGCCCAGCAGCAGCGGCAGAAAGTCGCTGGGCAACTTCCACAGCAGCCATGGCGTCCACAGCGCGGGCAGCAGCGTCACCGGCGCCTGGCCGCGCCAGCGCCACCAGCGCAGCCTGGGCAGTCGAAGTGGGGACTGAATTTGCGGCTGAAGTTGGGGCTGAAGTTGGGGCTCAAGTTAAGGCTGAACTTGCGGCCGAGCTTGCGACTGATCTTGCGGCCGAACTCGCGACTGAACTTGCGGCTGAACTTGCAGCGGAGTCTCGGGCCGGGCCGCTTGGGCCGCAGCACCGGCAGCATCTGTGACAGCGGCCAGGCCAGCGCCACCACTCCCAGCATCAACAAGCCCAGCCAGGGGACCGCGGCTGTCGATGAAGGGTTCTCAGGCCGACGGGCGTCCGAAGGCGGTGTTCAACCAGGCCAGCGTTTGATTCAAGGTGTCGGCGCTGTACAAGACCCCGATGTGTTCCAAGCCGGCAGCCTGCGTGGCCCGCCGTGCCGTGCCGTCTTCGAAGCGGCCGTAGGTGGTATCAGCCGCCGGCTGCGTGTCGGTGGCGCGGCCCACCGCCATGGAGTGGCCCACCACGGCGTAGCGCCCGCGGCCGTTCAAGCCGACACTGTTGTCGTTGTTGGCGTCGGTGTTGCTGCCGCTGCCGCTGTTGCCGTTGCCGTTGCCGTTGCTGCCGCTGCCGCTGCCGCTGCCGCTGTCGTTACCGACATTGCCGGCGCTTGCCCCCGTTGCCCATTCATTGGCAGCCCACCTTGCATCGGGGCGGTGTTGCGGCTATGGCCCGGGAAGTCGAAGGTGATGGCGACGAAGCCGTTGCGCGCCAGCGTCTGCGCCAGCGGCTGCATCAGTTGCTGCGAACCCGCAAAGCCGTGGGCGATCAACACCACCGGCGCCGGCTGGCGGATGCCGGCCGCAGCGGCTGCGCTGTCCGCGGCGGTGGCAGGCGACGGGCGGAACACCGTCACCGGCGTGCTGCCCAACTGCAGCCGGCTGCTGCGCCACAGCTGCGGGACAGCTGCGGCACAGGCGGGTCCGCCGGGCTTATCAGGGCCCGGCGGCGCCCGGGTCAGAGCAGCAAGTTCTGTTGTCGCAGCAGCTCGTCGTCGCCCAGGTTGCTGCGGGGCACACCGGCGGCGCCTATCGGCGTGGTGTGGCCCGGGTTCTTGGTCGGGCTGTCAGTCGGTTCAGCCAGCATCCTGCCGGCATCGGCCACCAGCAGTTCGTTCAGGGCCGGCGGTGCCGTCAGTGCAGCGCCGTCCTTGGCAAACCACACGTCCACCATCTGCTGCTGGCTGCCGTCATCGGCGGTGTAGCTGCCCACCATGCCCAGCAGGTTGCCGTTGTGGGTCTCGGTGCCCTTGCTGAAGTCCAGGTTCAACTCCATCACGCCGGCCTGCACCAGGCCGCGCAACTCGCCGGCATCGGTGATGCCGTCGTGGTTGGCGTCCACCCACACCTGCAGTTCGCCGAATGCGGCGTCCTGTGCGTCTATCTTGCCGTCGCGGTTGCTGTCCAGTTCGGCCAGGGCGGCAAAGCCGTTGCCGGCGCGTTGGCCGTTGGCCAACTGCGTGGCGCCGCCGAACAGTTCCCTGCCGTCGTTGATGATTCCGTCCTTGTTGATGTCACGCACCAGCAAGCCGTCGTTGCCAGCCACCCAGCCCACCTGTGCCTGCTGGCCGGTGGCGGTGAGGTCGAACTTCACCCCGTCGGCGGCGGCCAGGGTCTGGATGCCGTTGCGGTCCAGGTCCAGCACGATGGGCGTCACGCCTTGCAGCGCGGCAAACTGTGCCGTGCTCATGGCGCTCCAGTCTTCGGCCTCGAAGGCGTTGTACTGGGTCATGGTCATGGCTGCCAGGTCGGCCGTTTCGAGCGCCACCACCTGATCGGTGGTCAGTGCGACGATCTGGTCGACCGTCAGCGCGCGGGCTTGTGCCGTCGTGAAGGCTTCGATGTCGGCGGTGGTCAGTCCGGAGATCTGGTCAGCGGAAAGCGACGCGATCTGTGCCGTGCGCAGCGCCGCGAACTGCGCCGTGCTGAAAGCGCCCAGTTCGGCGTTGTCGAAGCTGGCCAGTTGCGTGGTGGTCAGTGCCGCCACCTGGGCGTTGGTGAAGACCGCCAGTTGCGCGGTGTCGAGAGCCTCGATCTGGTCGACGCTGAGAGACGCGATCTGGCCTGTGCTCAGGGCGGCCAGGTCGGCGCTTTGCATCGCCACCAGATCACTGGTTTCGATCACCTGCAACTGGCTGGTGCTCAGCGCGTTCCACTGCGCCGTCGTCAGCGCGTTCAGGTCGCTGCTCTCCATCGCCACCAGTTGCGTGGTGGTGAAGGCGCGCACCTGTGCGGTGCTGAAGGCGGCCAGATCGCCGGTGTCGAGGCCGTTGATCTGCGTCGTGCTCAGCGCAGCAATCTGCGACGTGCGCAGTGCGGCAATGCCGTCTGCGTCCAGCGCCGAGATTTCAGCGCCGCTCAGCACTTCAAGCTGCGCGGTCGTCAGTGCCGCCACCTGCGCGGTGGTCAGCGCGTTGATCTGGCTCGTCGTGAAGGCGTCGAACTGCGTCGTGCTCAGGGCCACGATCTGGCCGGTGGACAGCGCCGCAATGTCGGCCGTCTCCAGGGCACGGATGTCGTCGGTGGCGAGCGCACGCACCTGGCTGGACGTCAACGAGTAGACCTGCGCCGTGGTCAGCGCGGCGATGCTGCTGGTGCTCAGCGCTTCGATGGCGCTGGTGCCCAGCGCGCGGATCTGGCTGGTGCGCAGGCCCGCCACGTCTTCGGCCTCCAGGCCGTTGATCTGGGTGGTGGTGAAGGCCGCAATCTGGCCCGTGCTCATGGCCGCAAACTGGCTGCTGGTGAAGCTGGCCAGGTCGGCCGCCGACAGCGTGTTCAGCTGGCCGATGGACAGGATGTTCACCTGGCGTGTGCTCAAAGCCGCCAGTTGGCCGCTGTCCATCGCGCCCAGCTGGTCACCGGTGAGGGCAGCAATCTGGCCCGTGCTCATGGCCACCAGGTCTTCAGTCTGCAGCGCCGTGATCGACGCCAGGGCCAGGGCCCGCACCTGGGCGCTGCTCAGCGCGACGACCTGTGCGCTGTCCAGCGCCTGCAGCGTGGTGGTGCCCATGGCCGCGATGCCCGCGGTGGTGAAAGCGCGCATCTGGCTCGTGCCCAGCGCCTGCAGGTCGTCGGTCTGCAGCCCCGCCACCTGGGTGGTCGTGAGTGCAGCGATCTGCGACGTGCGCAGCGCAGCAAACTGCGCCGTGCCCAGCGTGTTCAGGTCGGCCGCGGAGATGGCGCCGATCTGGCTGGTGCCGATGGCGGCCACCTGTGCCGTGCCCAGGCTGGCCAGTTGCGCGGTGTCGAGCGCCGCTATCTGGGTGCCGGTGAAGGCGCGGATCTGGCTCGTGCCCATGGCCACCAGGTCGTTCGTTTCGAGCGCCCGTACATCGGCGGTCTGCAGCGCAGAGACCTGGTTGGTCGTCAGGCCGGCCACCTGTGCCGTGGTCAGCGCCACCACCTGCGCGGTGGTCAGCGCCACGATGGCGTCGGTGTCGAGCGCGCGCATCTGGCTGGTGCGCAAGGCGGCCAGGTCGGCGGTCTCCAGGCTGGCCACCTGCGTGGTCGTCAGCGCCGCGATCTGGCCGCTGGTGAAGGCGTCCCACTGTGCGGTGGTCAGGCTGTTCAGGTCTCCGGTGCCCAGCACCGACATCTGCTCGCTGGTGAAGGCCGAGAGCTGTGTCGCCGTCAGGTTGGTCAGCTGCGTGGTGCTCAGCGATGTGATCTGGTCGGTGGCCAGTGCCTTGACCTGGGCTGCCGTCAGCGCCGCCAGGTCGGCGGTTTCCATTTTCGCCAGGTCGGCGTTTTCAATCGCCGCGATCTGGCTGGTGGTGAGCGAGGCGACCTGGCCGGTGGACAGGGCCGCCAACTGGGCGCTGCCCATGGCTTCGATGCCCGCAGTGGTGATGGCGCGGATCTGCGTGGCGCTGAAGGTGTCGAGCGTGGCCGTGCTCAGGGACGCCACCTGCGCGGTGGTGAGGCCGCCGATCTGCGTGCCGGTCAGCGTGCTGAGCGACTCGGTACCCAGGGCAGCCAGGTTGACGGCAGAGATGGCCGCCAGCTGCGTCGTGCCCAGTCCCACCAGCAGCGTGGTGCTCAGCGCATCGAGCTGGCTGGTGGTGAGTGCCGCCGCCTGCGCCGTGCTCAGCGCGTTCAGCTGGCCGATGCTCAGCGCATTCAGGTCGGCCGTCTGCATGGCCGCCAGGTCGGCGGTTTCGATGGCGCGGATCTGGCTGGTGCCCAGCGCGGCCAGGTGCGTGGTGGTCAGGGCCGCGATGTGGGCCGTGGTCATGGCGGCGATGGCCGCGGTGGACAGCGCGGCCACCTGGCCGGCGGACAGCGCTTCCAGGTCGGCTGTGTCCATGGCGGCCACTTGCGCGCTGCTCAGGCCGGCCACCTGGCCGGTGCTCAGTGCCGCCCACTGTGCCGTGCCCAGCCTGGCCAGGTCGGCGGCGGCAATGGCGGCCAGCTGTGCGGTGCCCAGTTCATACAACTGGGCGGTGCTCAGCGCCACCAGTTGGGCCGTGCCCAGCGCTGCCATCTGGGCGGTGGTGAACACATCCACCTGAGTCGTGCTCATGGCGGCGAGGTCGGCCGTTTCGAGCGCGGCCACCTGGCCGGTGCTCAGGGCACGCACCTGGGACGTGGTCAGGGCCTGGGCTTGGGATGTGCTCAATGCAGCTACTTGCGCCGCACTCAGTTCGGCCAGCGACCTGGTGGCAATGGAAGCCACCTGCGAAGTGCCCAGCGCGGCGAAGTCGGCCGTCTGCAGGCCGGCGATCTGGCCGCTGGTCAGGCTGGCCACCTGGGCCGTGGTCAGGGCAGCGAACTGCGCCGTCTCGAGCGTGTTCAGGTTGGCCGTGGCAATCGCCTGAAGCTGTGCCGTGCCCAGTGCGGCGACCTGCGCGGTGCCCAGGTTGGAGAGTTGGGTGGTGGTCAATGCGGCCACCTGGCCGGCGGTCAACGCACCCACTTGCGAGCTGCCCAGCATGTTCAGACTGGCAGTGGCCATGACCGCGATGTCGGCGGCTTCGATGGCGCGTACCTGGGCGGTGGTCAATGCCGCCACCTGGCTGGTGGACAGCGCGGCCACGCCGGCGGTGGTGAGCGCGGCGATGGCGCTGGTGCGCAGGGCTGCCACACGGTCGGCGGCGAGCGCCGCGATGTCGGCAGTCTCCAGGCCGGCAGCCTGTGCGGCCGACAGGCTTTCAGCCTGCGCCGTGGTGAGGGCGGCAAACTGCGCCGTGCCCATGCCGGCCAGCAAGCTGGGCGTGAAGGCGCCGAGCTGTGCCGTCGTCAGGCCCGCCACCTGGGTGGTGGTGAGGGCAGCGATGTTGTCGGCCTGCAGGGCCTGCATCTGCGTGGTGCCGATGGCAGCCAGCTGCGACACCGTCAGCACGGCCTGGTCGACGGTCTCGAGCGCGGCCACTTGCGCGTCGGTCAGCGCGGCCATCTGCGAAGTCGTCAGCGCCACGTACTGGGCGGTGCCCATCGCAGCCAGGTCGGTGGCTTCGATTTGCGCCACCTGTGTGGTGGTCAGTGCCTGCACCTGGGTGGTGGTCAGCGCGGCCAGGCTGCGCGTTTCCAGCGCGGCGATGGCGGTGGTGCTCATCGCCACCAGCTGCGTCGTGCTCAGGGCCGCGATGTCGGCGGTTTCCAGCGCCGCAGCCTGGACATCGGTGATGGCGGCCACCTGGCCGGTGGTGAGGGCGGCAAACTGCGCCGTGCCCATGGCGGCCAGGTCGGCGGCTTCCATGGCCACGATCTGGCTGCTGCTGAGGTTGGCCACCTGGGTGGTGGTCATCGCAGCCACCTGGGCCGTGGTCAGCGCCACCATCTGTTCGGCCGTGAAGGCGCGCAGCTGGGTCGTCGACAGCACTGCCAGGTCTGCGGTGGCCAGGTTGGCAACCTGGTCTTGTGTCAGGCCGGCCACCTGGCGCGTGGTCAACGCGGCGAACTGGGCGGTACCGAAGGCGGGCAGATTCTCAGGCGCGATGGCGCTGAGCTGCGACGTGCTGAATGAAGCCACTTGCGTGGTCGTCAGTCCGGCCAGCTGGCTCGTCACCAGCGACGCCATCTGTTCCTGCGTGAAGGCACGCACCTGGGCCGAGCTCATCGCGGCCAGGTCGGCGGTTTCCATCAGCGCCAGGTCGGCGGCTTCGATGGCCACCACCTGGCCCGTGCTGAGTGCAGCCACCTGGCTGGTGGTCATGCCGGCCAGCAGTTCGCCCGCCATCGTGGCAATGGCATCGGCCGTGAAGGCACGCACCTGCGCGGTGTCGAGCGCCGCCACGTCGGCCGTCTGCAACGCGGCCACCTGGTCGAGCGTGAGGTTGCGGATCTGCGCCGTGGTCAGCGCTGCGTACTGCGCCGTGCCCATGGCGGCCAGGTCGGCGGCTTCCAGGTTCTGCAGCTGCGTGGTGCTCAGCGCCGCCACCTGGCTGGTGGTCAGTGCTGCGGCCTGTGCTTCGGTGAGCGACGCGATGTGGGTGGCGCTCAGCGCACGGATCTGTGCCGTGCCCAGCGCGGCCAGGTCGGCCGTCTGCAGGTTGGCCACCTGGTCGTCGGTGAGCGCGGCCACCTGGGCCGTGCGCAGGGCCGCGAACTGGCTGCTCGTCAGGGCGTTGAGCTTGTCGCTGGTGAGGTTGCTCACCGCGTCGGCGGTCAATGCGTTGACCTGCGTGGTGGTCAGCGCGGCCATCTGGCTGGTGCTCAGCGCCACCGTGGCCGCAGTGCCCATCAAGGCGATGGCATCGGCGCTGAGTGCGCGCACCTGGGCGGTGTTCAGCGCCGCGAGGTCGGCGGTTTCAAGGGCTGCTGCCTGGCTGCTGGTGATGGCCGCCACCTGTGCGGTGGTGAGGGCCGCGAACTGGGCCGTGCGCAGCGCAGCCAGGTCGGTGTCGGCCAGGCCGGCAATCAGGCCCGTGCCCAGGGCAGCCACTTGGGTGGTGGTCAGGCCGGCAAGCTGCGTGGTGTCCAACGCGTCCATCTGCGTCGTCGACAGGGCCGCCAGCTGGGCGCTGCTCAACATCGCCAGGTCGCGGGTTTCCAGCACCGCCAGCAGGGTGGTGCTCAGGTTGCTGACTTGCGTGGTGGTGAAGGCGCCCACCTGGCTGGTGGACAGCGCCTGCACCGCAGCGCTGCTCAGCGAAGCCAGCGCGTCGGCGCTGAAGGCGCGAATCTGCGCCGTGCTGAGCGCGGCGATGTCGGCCGTTTCGAGCGACGCGGCCTGCGCGCTGGTGAGCGCGGCAATCTGCGAGGTGCTGAGCGCCGCCATCTGGTTGGTGGTCAGCGACTCGGCATAGCTGGCGCCCAGCGCATTGATCTGCGTGCTGGTCATGGCGGCCAGTTGCGTGGTGCCGAAGGCCGCTATCTGGGTCGTGCTCATGGCGTCCAGCAGCGTGGTGCTCAGAGCCTGCATCTGGCGCGTGGTGAGCGCGGCCAGGTCGGCGGTTTCCAGCGCCGAGACCTGCGTGGTGGACATCGCTTCGAGCTGCGTGGTGGACAGCGCGGCCATTTGCGAGGTGGTCAGCGCGGCGATGTTGCCGGCGCTCAGTTCAACCAGGTTTTCAACCGTCAGGGCACGGATTTGTGCCGTGCTCAGCGCCGCCAGGTCGGCGGTATCCAGACCCGCCACCTGGCCGGTGGTCAGCGCGGCGATCTGCGCCGTGCGCAGCGCGGCAAACTGCGATGTCGTGAGTGCGGCCAGGTCGGCGGCGCTCATCTCCACCAGCAGCGTGGTCGACAAGCCGGCCACCTGCGCCGTGGTCAGCGCCTGCAGCTGGGTGGTGGACAGCGTGTCGAGCTGGCCGATGCTCAGCGCGTTGAGCTGTGTCGTGCCCATCGCCGCCAGGTCGGCGGTCTGCAGCTCACCCAGCGTGGTGGTGGACAGCGCAGCCACCTGCGTGGTGGTCAGCGCTGCGGTTTGCGCCGTGGTCAGCGCGGCCAGTGCGGCGGTGGACAGGCTGGCGATGCTGTCGGCCGACAGTGCTCGCAGCTGGCTGGTGCGCAGCGCGGCGATGTCGTCAGCTTCGATGGCGGCGGCCTGCGCCGAGCTCAGCGCTTCCAGCTGCGTGGTGGTCAGCGCGGCAAAGCGCGTCGTGCCCAGGGCAGCCAGATCTTCCGGCGTCAGCGACTGCAGCTGGGTGGTGGTGATGGCAGCGATCTGTGCCGTCGTCAGGTTGTCCAGCTGCGTGGTGGTGAGGGCATCGATCTGGCTCGACGACAGGGCTGCGATCTGCGAGGTGCGCATCGCGGCCAGGTCGGCGGTTTCCATCACCGACAGGGTGGTGGTGCTCAGTGCCTCCAGTTGCGTGGTGGTCAGCGCACCGACCTGCGACGTGGTGAGTGCGGCCACGGCGGCGGTGGACAGCTCGGCGATGCTGGCGGCGCCCAGTGCCTGCAGCTGGCTGGTGCGCAGCACGGCCATGTCTTCGCCTTCAAGCGCTGCCGCTTGCGCGGTGGTCAGCACCGACAACTGGGCGGTGGTCAGCGCCGCAAACTGCGCCGTGCTCAGCCCGGCCAGGTTCTCGGCGCT
>JBBQMM010000097.1:0-11304 GCA_038328935.1 Burkholderiales bacterium | reverse complement strand
ATGAAACGGCGTGATTGTTTCGTTTGTTGGGCCAACGAACGAAACAACACGGTGTCCGCATGAAACGGCAATGCAACGCGGTGTGGCGACAGTGGTGTCCACGCTTCTTCAACTTTCGACAGGTGCTCCCATGTTCTCTTTTCAGGCTCTCTCCATCCTTGCTTTCCTCGTCCTCACGTCGGTTTCGGCGAACGCGCATGCGCAGGCCTCCGAGGCGAGTGCCTTGTCGGCGCTGCCGATCGGTGTGTTGTCGGCCATGCCGGTCGTGATCGTCGCGTCGGGCGCGAGCCTGACCGTGCGCGCGGTCGAGGCCTCCGCCGACGGCACGACCTGGGTGCTGGAACGTGCCGCCGACGGCGTGCGCGCATCGGTGAAGTTGGCGGGCAACGCGTCCGTCGCAGTCGGCACCAGTGTCATCGTTACCGCGGTTGCCTCCGGCAACGTGTTGTCGGTCGCCGGGAAAGCGATCGCCTTCATCCCGAACGAGATCGGCGCAGCGCTGCTGCACAACGAGCGTGTGACGCGATGAGCGCGCGATCAACTGTCGCGCTGCTGCTCGTCGCGGCCACCTGCCTCGTCCCGGCGGCGCGGGCCGGGCAGGCCTGCGAACAGAAGGCGGCCGATCCTCAGGCGGTCTCCGACGGCATGGCGCTGGCGGTCGCGACCGCGAAGGCGCTCGACGCCAGCGGCGCGAACGTCGTGATGCTGGCGCGCGCCGGTCAGGACCTGAGCGCGTACCGGTTGACGTACTCGCACCTGGGCTTCGCGTACCTTGATACCGGCGGCGCAAAGCCGGTGTGGCGCGTGCTGCACAAGCTGAACCATTGCGGCACGGCATCGTCAGCGCTTTATCGGCAAGGGCTCGGCGAGTTTTTTCTTGATCGACCGCATCGATACGAAGCGGCTTTCGTGGCGCTCACGCCCGAACTCCAGGCGCGGCTGCTGCCGCTGCTGAAAGACAACGTCCGCGTCGGTGTGCTGAACGAGGCGCGCTACAGCATGGTCGCCTATGCCTGGGGGCAGACCTATCAGCAGAGCAATCAGTGGGCGGTCGAGACGCTCGCGGTGGCCGCTGAACCGACGATTGCCGATCGCCAGCGCGCGCAAGCCTGGATGCAGCTGAAGGGCTACGAGCCCACGCCGCTGACACTCGGCCCGCTGAAGCGCCTCGGCGCAAGGGCAACAGCCGCGAACGTTGCGTTCGACGACCACCCGAACGAGAAGCGCTTCGCCGATCGGATAGAGACGGTGACGGTCGACTCGGTCTTCGCCTGGCTGCAACGCAGCGGCTTCGGCAACGCGCCGGTCACGGTTCGAGGAGGATTGCCATGATCGGTCGGATCGCCGGCATCGTCGGGCTGCTGATTACGGGTACTCGCTCGGACGCGCTCGCGGGTCCTGGGCCGAAAGGCTGAGCGTCTTTCGACCACGCCCGCTCATCACTCCACAAGTCGCCGCTCATCGTTGCTGATGCGCGCCACAGCCCACGCTGTGGCTGTGCTTCGCACCTGGAGAGGGAGCCACTGCAATCGCAAGGGCAGAATGTGCCCCGCGTTGCGACGCGGAAAATCTTAACGCTTGGGCGGGCCGCCGCGCGACGCCGCAGGGCGGCCGCCACTGGGCCGGCCACCACCGCCGCCGGGTGCGCGACTACCGCCGCCGCTGCTGCCGCCGCCCGGCCTGCCGGACGATCCGCCGCGGCTACCCCCGCCGCCACCGCCAGCCGGGCGCCCACTCGGCCGGCCCCCACCGCCACCGCCAGCGTTGCGCTTCGTGCCGCCTACGCCGATGGTCATGCGGCCCAGCACGATGGGCTCTGCGCGCTCGCCAGAGGGCGGCTCGAAACCAGGCACCGTCTGGCGCGGGATGCTGTGCTTGATCAGGCGCTCGATGTCTTTCAGAAAGATCTCTTCGTCCAGGCACACCAGGCTCACGGCCTCGCCCGACGCGCCGGCACGGCCGGTGCGCCCGATGCGGTGTACGTAGTCTTCGGGCACGTTGGGCAGCTCGAAGTTCACCACGTGGGGCAATTGGTCGATGTCGATGCCACGCGCTGCAATGTCGGTGGCCACCAGCACCTGCAGGTCACCGCTCTTGAAGTCGGCCAGTGCCTTGGTGCGCGCGGTCTGGCTCTTGTTGCCGTGGATGGCCATGGCAGTGATGCCTTGGTCGTTCAGGTAGTCGGTCAGGCGGTTGGCGCCGTGTTTCATGCGCGCAAAGACCAGCACCTGGTGCCAGTCGCCCTGCTTGATGAGGTGCGCCAACAAGTCCTTCTTGTGCTCGCGGCCCACCGGGTGCACCACCTGCTCCACGGTGTCGGCAGCCGCGTTGCGGCGCGCCACTTCTATCAGCATCGGCTCGTTCAACAGCCGGTCCGCAAGCGCCTTGATCTCGTCGCTGAAAGTGGCCGAAAACAGCAGGCTCTGTTTCTTGGCCGGCAGCGCCGCCAGTACTTTCTTGATGTCGTGGATGAAGCCCATGTCGAGCATGCGGTCGGCTTCGTCGAGCACGAAGATTTCCACGTGGCTGAGGTCCAGCGTGCGCTGCTGGTGGTGGTCCAGCAGGCGGCCCGGCGTGGCCACCAGGATGTCCACGCCCTTGCGCAGGCGGTCCACCTGGGGCGACATGCCCACGCCACCAAACATCACCATGCTGGTCAGTGGCAGGTACTTGCCGTAGGTACGCACGCTCTCTTCCACCTGCGCTGCGAGCTCGCGCGTGGGGGTCAGGATCAGGGCACGGATGAGCACGCGTCCGCGGGCATCCTTCTTCTGGGGCACGGCAGCCAGCCGGTGCAGCATCGGCAGCGTGAAGCCGGCCGTCTTGCCGGTGCCCGTCTGGGCGCCGCCCATCAGATCGCCGCCTTTGAGCACCTGTGGAATGGCCTGCGCCTGGATCGGCGTGGGGGTGTCGTAACCTTGTTCTTTGACGGCGCGCAGCAGCGGCTCGGCAAGGCCGAGATCGGTAAATTGCATGTGTGTTTTCTTGGACGTCGGGGGCGCGGAGACCCCCGGATTCGCAGCCTGCTGTCACCCATTGCGGGTGCACCAGTCGGGTAGGCGCGAAGGGTTTCCGGATGTCGGAATCGACAGCGCGGCGATGACTGGATGCCGCTGCGCTGACCGCATTCTAGGCGATGGGCTCAGACCATGGGCTGGTGGTCCTTCAAGCGCAACCAACCGCGTGCAATTCTGTAGATCGCCCACACACCGAGCACGAACATGCCCGCCACCCAGGTGCCGATGCCCACCAGAATGAAGGCCAGCGGAAGCGAGACCGCGGCCACGATGGCGGCCCACAACAACGCGAACCAGAAGGTGCGTATCTGCCAGGTGAAATGCGATTCGAGCCAGGTGCCGCGCACGTCGCTGCGTTTCACGTAGTTGATGATGACCGCGATGATCGAGGGCCAGCCAAACAGGAACGAGCCCAAAACGCTGGCGGCACCAAAGGCACCAATGGCCAGACCCAACGCGTGCAGGGCATAGACCAGGTGCGTGATCTGCACCAGGTTGCGCGGGGCTTCGACGGTTTGCAGGTTCATGGCAGTTCAGACTCCGGTGGAAATGTCAGTCGAAATCAGTGGCGAACAGCGGCGGTGAAACGTGCATCGCCGTATCAGCGCTCAGAGAGAAAAGTGTCTCACGCGGTGCGCAGGCGCGGCGCGCGCCGTTCCAGTGCCAGCAGGCCCAGTGCGATGAAGACCAGCGCGGCACTCACCCAGGACAGCCGCGCGTAACCCAGCCAAGGTGCCGCCAGCCCCCCGAGCGCTGCGCCCACCGCCATGCCCAGGTACAACATGGAGGAATTCAACGACAGCAGCAGCGCCCCATGCGCAGGCGCCAGTGTGGCCAGGCGTGACTGCTGCGGCGCCATCATGCCGAAGCCGGCGGCGCCCCACAACAGCAGCACCACCGTCATCAAGAGCGGCCGGCCGCTGGTCAAGGGCAACACCAGCATCGTCGACGCCAGCAGCGTGAGCATCGTGGTCAGGGCCGCCCGCGATCCAAACCGGTCGGTGCAGTAACCACCCAACAGTGTGCCGACCAGGCCCGCGGTGCCGAACAACATCAACGTCAGCGACAGTTCGCCCGCACTCAAGGGTGTGAGCGCACGCAACACCAGCACGATGAAAGAAAACACCGTGAAAACGGCCGCGAAGTACAGCCCGGTGATGGCCAGGGAAATCATCACCGGGCCCTGCCGCAGCACGACGCCGATACCCTGCAAGCTGGCGCCAGGGGCCTGCACGCCGCCCGGCACCAGCCGCCACAGCGCCAGCGTGGCCACACCTGCACAGGCGGTCACCAGCCACAGAGGCGCGCGCCAGCCCTGGGTTTCAGCAAGCCAGGTGCCCAGCGGCAAGCCCGTCATGTAGCTCATGCTCATGCCCATGAACACCACCGCCAGCGCCTTGCCGCGCTGTTGCGGCGCCACCAGTGCCACCACGATGCCGGCGGCTGCAGCCAGGAACATGGCGCCCGATCCCATCAATACGCGGCCGGCCAGCAGCATCAGCAGGCCGGGTGCCACCGCGCACAGGGCGCTACCGGCGGTGAACAGCGCCATCGCACCCACCAGCACCCGACGCCGCGGCCAGCGGCCCGTGGCCACCAGCAGCACCGGCGCCAGCAAGGCAGCCGCCAGCGCGTACACCGTCATCGCCTGAGCGGCTGCAGGCACGCCGACGCCCAGCCCCTGCGCGGCCGCCGGCAGGATGCCGCTGATGATGAAAGCGCCCGTGCCGATGACCAGGTTGGCGAGTGAGAACAGGGCGATGAGCGAGGTCGGCATGAGGATTCAGGGCTTTGTGGGCAAGCCCGGCCAGGCTGTGCAAGTTGCGATTGGCACCGTCAGCGCGCAAAGGAACCGGCTAGAGAACCCGCAAGGAGTGCTGCAAGGGATGCCGCAAAGTGAAACGGGGCGCTGCCCCGATAATGCCGGGTTTGCCGCGGGGTTGCCCGTGTCGTGAACCCGGCTCCTGCCGCGCCACTGGCGCCACAGCAGGGCCCTTCCACCGCCGCACCTTCCCGGCCCACCTGCACATCGAGAGACCCGCCATGGCCCAGTATGTCTTCACCATGAACCGCGTCGGCAAGATCGTGCCGCCCAAGCGGCAGATCCTGAAAGGCGTCAGCCTGTCCTTCTTCCCGGGCGCCAAGATTGGCGTGCTCGGTGTCAACGGTTCGGGCAAGAGCACGCTGCTCAAGATCATGGCCGGCGTGGACAAGGAATTCGAAGGCGAAGCGGTGCCCATGCCGGGCCTGAACATCGGCTACCTGCCCCAGGAGCCGCAACTCGACCCCGAGCAGAACGTGCGTGAGTCGGTGGAACAGGGCATCGGCGGCGTGCTGGCGGCCAAGAAACGGCTGGACGAGGTTTACGCCGAGTATGCCGACGAGAACGCCGATTTCGACAAGCTGGCCTCTGAACAGGCCGAGCTCGAAGCCATCATTGCCGCCGCCGGCAGCGAAAACACCGACCTGCAACTGGAACTGGCCGCCGACGCGCTGCGCCTGCCGCCCTGGGACGCCAAGATCGGCCTGTTGTCGGGCGGTGAGAAGCGCCGTGTCGCGCTGTGCCGACTGCTGCTGAGCAAGCCCGACATGCTGCTGCTCGACGAGCCCACCAACCACCTGGACGCCGAGAGCGTGGAATGGCTCGAGCACTTCTTGCAGCGCTTCCCCGGCACCGTGGTCGCCATCACCCACGACCGCTATTTTCTCGACAACGCCGCCGAGTGGATTCTGGAACTCGACCGCGGCCAGGGCATCCCCTGGAAGGGCAACTATTCCGACTGGCTGGAACAGAAAGAGAAGCGCCTGGAAGTGGAGCAGAAGGGCGAAGACGCGCGCGCGCGGGCGATGAAGGAAGAACTGAAATGGGTTCGCTCCAACGCCAAGGGCCGCCAGACCAAGAGCAAGGCCCGCCTGGCCCGCTTCGAAGAGCTGAGTGACGTCGAATACCAGAAGCGCAACGAGACCAACGAGATCTTCATCCCGGTGGCCGAACGCCTGGGCAACGAGGTGATCGAGTTCGTCGACGTCAGCAAGAGCTTTGGCGACCGGCTGCTCATCGACAAGCTCAGCTTCAAGGTGCCCGCCGGTGCCATCGTCGGCATCATCGGCCCCAACGGCGCCGGCAAGTCGACGCTCTTCCGCATGCTTCAGGGCGTGGAAAAGCCCGACAGCGGAGAAGTGAAGATCGGCAAGACCGCGCAGCTGGCTTTCGTAGACCAGAGCCGCGAAAGCCTGGCCGGCGAAAAGACGGTGTGGCAAGACGTGTCGGGCGGCCTGGACAACATCATCGTGGGCAAGTTCGTGATGCCCAGCCGCGCGTACCTGGGCCGCTTCAATTTCAAGGGCAACGACCAGCAAAAGCTGGTCGGCAGCCTCTCGGGTGGTGAACGCGGCCGCTTGCACCTGGCCAAGACGCTGGCCAAGGGCGGCAACGTGCTGATGCTGGACGAGCCGTCCAACGACCTGGACGTGGAAACCCTGCGTGCGCTGGAAGAAGCGCTGCTGGAATTCGCCGGCAGCGCCATGGTCATCAGCCACGACCGCTGGTTCCTGGACCGTATCTGCACCCACATCCTGGCCTGCGAAGGCGACAGCCAATGGTTCTTCTACAACGGCAACTACCAGGAGTACGAGGCCGACAAGAAAAAGCGCCTGGGCGAGGAAGGTGCACGGCCCAAGCGCGTGCGGTTCAAGCCCATACGCTGAAGCGGCTGTCCTGGCAGGGGCTTCGCTGGGACTTGGCCGGACGTTGGCAGGGTCTTGGCATCAACTTGGAGGGTACCGGCAGCGTCGCTGCGCACGCAGAATTGCCCAGCCCTTCACGGGCATCCGTCCGGGCCTTGCCCGACAATGGTCTCTCGCCCCGAAAGGCTACCGACCATGACGCGCAACCCCACCCCGCCCCATCGCTTTCATCGGGCTGCACTCGCCGCCGCAGCCAGCGCGGCGTTGCTGCTGCAGGCCTGTGCGTCACTGCAGGGGTCAGCCAACAGCACCGCGGTCAAGCCTGCCACGGCGGCAGCGGCAACAACCGCGACGGCAACACCAGCAGCGCCGGCACCGCCCGGCGCCGCGGCTCCTGCAGCGGTGGTTGGGGGTGTCACCGCGCCTGCAAATGCCAGTCAGCCCAGACCCGCCTTTGCCCCTCCTGCCGTGGCCACCCCCGGCGGACCACCACCCTTTGGCACCGTCATCAAGGACGCCCGTCGCATCGATGGCCCGCTGACGCTGTGGCAGAAGGAGGAAAAGGTCTGGATCGAGTTGCTGCCCGAACAATTGGGCAAGCCTTTCCTGCTCTCACCGAAGATCAAGAACGGCATCGGTGAAGCCTGGGTGCTGGGCGGCCTGATGGCATTCCCCGTCAACGGCGCCGGCGGCCAGCAGGTGGTGGAGTTCGTGCGCGTGCACAACCAGATGCGGCTGCAGGCACGCAACACCGACGTCATGGCCAAGGCCGGCACCCCCGAAGAGCGGGCCGTGCGTTCGTCGTATTCGAACAGTCTGCTGGGTGCGGTGCCCGTCATCAGCCAGCCCCACCCCGACCGCAAGAGCGTGCTGATCGAAGCCAACGGTCTGTTTCTGTCCGACCTGCTGGGCGTGGGCATGATGCTGCAGCGGGGCTTGCGCCAGGGTTACGGCCTGGACCGCAGCAACTCGGTGATCACGGCCGTGCGGGGGTCCGAGGTGGCCACCATCATCGAGACCGAAAACCATTTCTATTCCGGCGGCGTGGGTGCACCCGGCCCAGGCGGCGCGCTCGGGGCGCTGCTCGGCTCACCGAGCCCCTCGCTGCCCCGTTACCTGCCGGATTCACGCAGCATGCTGGTGGGTCTGCACTTTTCACTCGCCCCGCTGCCTGAACAGCCCATGACCCCGCGCCGCGCAGACCCGCGCATCGGCCTGTTCAGCACCACGGTGCTCGACTTCAGCAACGACCTCACCACTTCGCCCCGGCAGCGCTACGTCAACCGCTGGCGCGTCGAGAAAAAGGACCCGAGCGCCGACATGTCCGAGCCGGTCAAGCCCATCACGTTCTGGATCGACCGCAACGTGCCGGTGGTCTATCGCGAGACCGTGCGCGCGGCCATCCTGGAATGGAACAGGGCCTTCGAAAAGATCGGCATCAGCCAGGCCCTGCGCGTGGAGCAACAGCCCGATGACGCCAAGTTCGACACGCTGGACTTCGGCGTCGCCTCGGTGCGCTGGATGATGAATGCCGAGCCGGCGTTCGGCGCCATTGGCCCCAGCCACATCGACCCGCGCACCGGCGAGATTCTGGACGCCGACATCGCCTTCGAAGGCATGGCGGCACGCGGCGCCCGCACGCTCAGGGCGCGGGTGCTGCAAGGCGGACAGTCGCCGCAGTCAACAGGCAACCTCGAAGCCGCCCCGGCGCTGGACAGTACCCTGCCGGTGTCGTTTGCCACGCCGATCAGCTTCTTCCCAACCGCGGATGAAGGCCGCAACGCAACAGGCAACCACGCCTACTGCCAACATGCCAGCCTCGCCGCTGAACAGCTCGGTTATGCACTGGACGTGATGCAGGCACGCGGTGAGATCGATCCCGACGGCCCGCTGGCGCGCCAGTTCGTGCTGGACTATGTCAAAGAAGCCATCATGCACGAGGTGGGTCACACGCTGGGCCTGCGGCACAACTTTCGCGCGTCGCGGGTCTACACCGAGGCTCAGCTCGCCGATCCCGAGTTCACGCGAGCCAACGGCACCACCGGCTCGGTGATGGAATACACGGCAGTGAACCTGCCGAGCCCAGGGCAAACCGGCGGCGTGCCGTTCCAGACCGCACTGGGCCCTTACGACTACTGGGCCGTCGAGTACGCCTACAAGACCATGGCGCCAGGGTCGACGCCGGCTGCCGAGCAGGCCGAACTGCAGCGCATCGCTGCACGCAGCAGCGAGCCACTGCTGGCCTACGGCACCGACGAAGACAACGCCTTCGGCATCGACCCCGAAACCCTGCAGCTCGACCTGGGCGCCGACCCCATCGCCTTTGCCGGTAAACGCCTGGCCATCGCACGCGACCTGTTCAAGCGGCAGGAATCGCGCGAACTTTCACCCACCAGCGATTACTCCGTGCTGCGCCGCTCGGTGGCCTTTGCGGTCGGCGACGTGACGCGTGCGGTGAGTGTGCTGGTGCGCCAGATCGGCGGCGTGCGCACGCTGCGCGACTTCCCCGGCAGTGGTCGTGAACCCCTTCAGCCCGTCGCCGCCGCCCTGCAGCGAGAGGCGCTTTCACTGGTCAGCTCGGCCGTGTTGTCGCCCGAAGGCCTGAGCCTGTCGCCCACACTGCAGCGTCGGCTCGCCCCGGATTACCTGGACCGCGCCGAGGCACTGGGTGGCAGCACCGATTTTCTGCTGCCACAGCGGTTGCTCGACCTGCAACGCGCCGTGCTGGCCTACCTCATGAGCGATGGCCTGGCGGTGCGGGTGCTAGACAGCCTGGGCAAGGTCGACCACGGTGCCGACGCCTTCCAGCTTTCGGAGCTGTACCAGCATCTGGCAGACAACGTCTGGCGCGAACTGGCCGACAGCCAGAGCAGCATCACGCCCGAGCGGCGCGACTTGCAGCGCGACCATCTCAACCGGCTGTCGTTGGCGGTGGTGCGCCCTGGGGGCAACGGCCGCGCCGACGTGCGCGGCCTTTTGCGCCAGCAAGCACGCCAGTTGATGGCCAAACTGGAAGGTGCCCAGCGGCGCAGCAAAGCCGACGAGGCCACGCGCGCGCATCTGTCCGACAGCCTCGACACGCTGCGCCAGGCGCTGGCGGCCACCATCCAGCGCCAGGCGTTGTAGCCAGAGCGGCGGTACCGTCGGCCGCGGCCGGGGCCGCCCGTATCATGTTCAGCTCCCTGCAACCAATGAAGAGCGACACATGCATGCTTGGCTTTGCGAGACCCTGGATGGCGTGGCTGCACTGCGCTGGAAGGAATTGCCCACCCCCGAGCCACAGCCGGGCGAGGTGCGCATCGCCGTCAAGGCTGCGAGCCTGAACTTCCCCGACCTGTTGATCGTCGAAGGCAAGTACCAGTTCAAGCCCGCACTGCCCTTTGTGCCTGGCGCCGAGTACGCCGGCCTCGTGGACGCTGTGGGCGCAGGGGTCACGAATGTCAAAGCGGGCGACACCGTGGCCGCCATTGCAGGTACCGGCGGTTTTGCCACCCATGCCTGTGTCAAGGCCACGCAGGTGATACCGCTGCCGCCGGGGTTCGATGTCGAGCACGGTGCGGCCTTTGCGTTCACCTACGGCACCTCGCACCACGCGCTGGTGGACCGCGCGCAGCTGCAGCCCGGCGAGACGGTGCTGGTGCTCGGGGCCGCAGGCGGCGTGGGCACGGCGGCGTTGCAGATTGCCAAGGCCGTGGGCGCACGCGTGATTGCTGCGGCGTCCAGCGCCGAGAAGTGCGCGCTGTGCACCGAGCTGGGTGCCGACGCCACCATCAACTACAGCACCGAGAACCTGCGTGAAGCCCTGAAGGCGCTGACCGAGGGCCGCGGGCCCGATGTCGTCTACGACCCCGTGGGTGGAGACTTCGCGGAGCCGGCATTCCGCTCCATCGCCTGGCGCGGCCGCTACCTGGTGGTGGGCTTTGCCGGCGGCGCGATACCCGCCCTGCCGTGGAACCTGGCGCTGCTCAAGGGTGCCTCGGTGGTGGGTGTGTTCTGGGGCGAATTCGTCAAGCGCGAACCCAAGGCCAATGCCGCCGCATTGCAGCAGCTGGCGCAGTGGTACGCCCAGGGCAAGATTCGCCCGGTGATCGACCAGCGCATGCCGATGGCGCAGATCGAGGTCGCCTACGCGCGCATGGCCAGTCGCCAGGTGCGCGGAAAGTTGCTTTTGGTCAACGACTGAAGCGCAACCGACCTTGGTTGGGCAGGGTCGCAGTTCCGCGCTAGCATTGCAGCTTGCTGACAAGGTGCAGAGTTCACGATGCCCGTCAAGGTACTGATCCTCGAAGACAACCCGGTCGCCCGCAGTTTTTTGTGCCGCGTGGTGCGCGAGAGTTTCAGTGACGCAATTGCTATCACCGAGGCCGGCGACCTCGAAAGCGCGCGACGACACATCGCTCTCACGGGCGGCAGCCAGGGCTTGCATGGCACCGACCCCTACAAGCTGGTGCTGGTGGACCTGGAACTGCCTGACGGCAACGGCATGGAACTGCTCGCCGAGCTGACGCACTACCCGGCCACCAAGATCGTCACCACGCTGTACTCCGATGACGACCACCTGTTTCCCGCGTTGCAGTGTGGTGCAGACGGCTATCTGCTG
>JBBQMM010000096.1:0-11594 GCA_038328935.1 Burkholderiales bacterium | reverse complement strand
CGCAGCAGCTGGAAAGCCTGGACCGCCAGCGCTATGGCCACGGCCCAGCCACTGCGAGCCAGGTCGCTGCGATGTCGCCCGGGGCCTGGTGGCGTGGCTTCAGAGCGGCCGCACGTCGGCTGCCTGGGCGTTCGGCGCGCGCGATGGCAGGCTGAAATCGCTGGCTCCCGACAGGGGGCCAGCGGCTGCAAACGCCACACTTTGCAGGTGCTTTTCGGTGCCTGGCCCGTACTTGTGGCGCGTCATGATTTAGTTGTGGGTTTCGGCTCCACCGTGCTCACCATGCACATCCCGTCTCCCTTTCGGAAGATCACCATGCGAATCAACCTGCCGCTCGCCTCCGAAGAGTATTCCTTTCCACCGGGCGCCAGCCTGGTGTCCACGACCGACCTGAAAGGGCGCATCCTCTACTGCAATGCGGCTTTTGTGGCTGTCAGCGGCTTTGAAGAGGCTGAACTGCTGGGCCAGCCACACAACCTGGTGCGGCACCCCGACATGCCCGAGGAGGCCTTTCGCGACCTCTGGCACACCGTTGCCAGCGGCCAGCCGTGGACGGGGCTGGTGAAGAACCGCCGCAAGGACGGGCGCCACTACTGGGTGCACGCCAGCGTGACGCCGCTCCTGCATCGCGGCGCCATCACGGGCTACATGTCGGTGCGTACGGCTCCCATACGCGCAGCGGTGCAGGCCGCGCAGACCCTGTATGCAACGATGGCGAAAGAAAAGCAGTCGGGTTTGCTGCTGCATTGCCTGCGGGCCGGCGAAGTGCAAACGCAAACCTGGGCCGGCCGCTTGTTGCGCTGGCTGCATCTGGGGCCGGTTGCGCGCACCAGCCTGTGGTGTGGCTGCCTGGGTCTGGCAGCTGCAGGGGCGGGCCTGCTTCCGGGCATGCTGGGAGCAAAACCCAGCCCCGTGGCGCCGGCGGCTGCTGTGGCTGCGGCACTGGTGTCGACGGCGGTGGGCTCTGCATTGGGCGCTTGGCTCGGCAGCAGCAGCCAAAGGGCGCTACAGCACCTGCTGATGTTGGCCAACCGGATGGCGGCGGGTGACCTGACACAGACGATCAACACTGAAACCCCAGGCCCCACTGCAGCGCTGCGCCGTGCGCTGGCGCAGCTGAATGTGAACTTGCGCTCCATCGTCAGCGACGCGCGCTCGGAAGTTGAAAGCCTGCGATACGCGGCGCGCGAAATTGCGCAGGGCAATCAAGAACTGGCCAGCCGCACCGAGAGCCAGGCCGCGAACCTGGAACAGACGGCAGCTTCGATCGAGCAGATCACCGGCGCCGTGCGCCAAAGTGCCGACGCCGCCGCGCAAGCCGCGGAGTTGGCCAGCAAGGCGCGCTCGGTCACTCAAAGCGGCAGCCAGGCGATGGACGCCGTGACGAAGACCATGCAGGTGATCGAGGAATCGTCACAACGCATCGGTGAAATCATTGGCGTCATCGACAGCATCGCGTTCCAGACCAACATCCTGGCGCTGAACGCCGCGGTGGAAGCTGCTCGCGCGGGCGAGCAGGGTCGCGGCTTTGCCGTTGTGGCGGCCGAGGTGCGGGCGCTTGCGCAGCGCACCAGCGGCGCCGCGCGTGAGATCAAGACCCTGATCGTGGACTCGGCAGAAAAGGTGCGTGCCGGCAACCGCCTGACCGAACAGGCGCAGCGCACGATGGCCGGTGCCCTGGCCAATGCCAAAGAAGTCACGCTAGTGATCGACGGCATCAGCCTGGGCGCGCGTGAACAGCTCACCGGCATCTCGCAGGTCAACGAAGCGGTGGCGCAGCTCGACACCATCACGCAGCAGAACGCTGGCCTCGTGCAGGAGCTGGCAGCCTCTGCGATGCGGGTTGAACAGCAAGCCGGCGCGGTGTCGCAGGCGGTGCGGGTATTCACGCTTGACGACAAAGTGGCGCCCCCGAGCGATGCGGTGGCGTTGCGACGCGCTGGCCGCCACGGTGCCACTGCCAAGGAGCAAGAAGAGCACGCGCAGCCGGCGTGAATCGCAGGCGCAAGCAATCCTTGAGGCACCAAGGCGCTTCGCTACGAAGCAGCCCGAGCAGCAGCCGAGTGCTTCGATACACTGCCCGCACTGAATGAGGTGACGGGCAACGTGGCTACAACGACAAAGATTTCCTTCGGCCTGGCTGGTCGCGTGGTGGTGGTGACCGGTGCAGCGCAAGGCATAGGGCAAGCTTGCGTGCGCCGGCTGACGCAAGACGGCGCTCGAGTAGCCCTGTGGGACGTGGCCGACGCCCCGGGTCAGGCTTTGGCACAAGAGCTGCAGGCCGCCGGCGCTGCAGCCCTGTACTGCCACTGCAATGTGGCGTCGGCGGCCGACGTGGACACGGCGTTGCAGGCCACGCTGGCAGCATTCGGGCCCATCAACGGCTTGGTGAACAACGCCGGCATCTTCAGGGCCGCGAACTTTCTCGACATCACTGAAGCCGACTGGGATGCCGTGTTGGACGTCAACCTGAAAGGCAGTTTCCTGGTGGGCCAGGCGGTGGCGCGCCAGATGGTCCGACACGGGGGCGGCGCCATCGTCAACATGAGCAGCGTCAACGGCACGCTGGCCATCCCCAGCATCGCCAGCTACAACGCCAGCAAGGGCGCCATCAACCAGCTCACGCGCGTGATGGCCTTGTCGCTGGCCGACCAGGGCGTGCGCGTCAACGCGGTGGCGCCAGGCACCGTCGCCACCGAACTGGCCGCTGCCGCGGTGCTGACCAGTGAAGAAGCCAAGGCCCGCATCATGAGCCGCACCCCGCTGAAACGGCTGGGTGAGCCGCGCGAAATCGCCGACGTGGTGGCCTTCTTGCTGAGCGACGCCGCCAGCTACATGACTGGCGAGATCGTGGTTGTGGATGGTGGCCGCATGGCCTTGAACTACACGGTTCCGGTTTGAGCCTGGAAGCCTTCGCCGTGTCCACCGGCGTGGTGGCGCTGGGTGAAATGGGCGACAAGACGCAGCTGCTGTCGCTGCTGCTGGCGGCGCGCTACCGGCGGCCCTGGCCCATCATCGCCGGCATCCTGGTGGCCACGCTGCTGAACCACGGCGCGGCCAGTGGGCTGGGCACCTGGCTGACGAAGTTGGTGGACGCTACGTGGTTGCGCTGGCTGCTGGGCGGCAGCTTCATCGCCGTGGCCGCGTGGATGCTGGTGCCCGACGAGGCGGGCGACGTTGAACGGCAGACGACCGGCCGCTGGGGCCTGTTCGGCCTCACCGTGGTGGCTTTTTTCCTGGCCGAGATGGGCGACAAGACGCAGATCGCCACCATCATGCTGGCCGCGCGCTACAACGAATGGTTGTTGGTCACCGCCGGCACCACGCTGGGCATGATGGCCGCCAACGTGCCGGCCGTGCTGCTGGGCGACAAGGTGGTGCAGTGGGTGCCTATCGTCTGGGTGCATCGCATCGCCGCGCTGGTGTTTGCCGCCATCGGCGTGGCGGTGTTGCTCGGCGCGGGCGGTTGATCAGGCGGCGGCCGATGGAGCGGCCTGCGTCGCAGGCCTGCGCTCCTTGATCGGCAGGTGTATCAGCGCCGCGGCCACCGCCAGCGCGATGTCGGCCGCCCACATCCAGTCGTAGCTGCCCGTGGCTTCGAATACCTTGCCACCCAGCCAGGCGCCCAGGAACCCGCCCACCTGGTGCGACACCATCACCAGCCCGAACAGCATGGCCATGTGCGAGGCGCCGAAGAAGCGCACCACCAGCCCGGCCGTGGGCGGCACCGTAGACAGGTAGGTCAGCCCCATCACGGCGGCAAAGGTCAACACCACGGGCGTGGTCTTGGGCGCCAGCACGAACAGCATCACCGCCAGCGCGCGCGCGGCGTAGATGGCGCTCAGCAGATGCTTCATCTGCAAGCGGCCGCCGCGCCAGCCCATCAGCAGCCCGATGCCGACGCTGCCGACGATGTTGAACAAGCCCAGCACGGCCAGCGCCCAGGCGCCGACATCCGGCGGCAAGCCACAACTGGCCACCACACCCGGCAGGTGCGTGGCCAGGAAAGCGACGTGAAAGCCGCAGACGAAAAAACCGGCCGCCAGCAGCTTGAAGCTGCGGTCGGCGACGGCTTGCGCGACCGCCTGGCGCGTGCTCAGGCGTGCGGGGGCGGACTGGCCCGGTGTGGCCAAAGCCGGTGCGCCGCGCAGCGCGCAGGCTGCCGGCAGCGCCAGCAACACCATCAAAGCCAGCGACTGCACGGCCACCACCCAGCCCGCAGCGCTGGTGATGACCTGTGCCACGGGTGCGAAGACGAACTGCCCGAACGACCCGCCCGCGTTCACCACGCCAGTGGCCATGGCCCGCTGGGCGGGCGCCACCAGCCGTGTGGTGGCGGCCATCAGCACCGACGGCCCGGCCATGCCGGCGCCGCCCGCGGCCAGCACGCCGATGGCCACGATCAGCCCGGCAGTGCTGCGCATCTGGGGTATCAGCCAGGTGCCCAGCGCCACCAGCGAGATGCCCAGCACCAGCACACGCCCGGGCCCTCAGCGGTCGGCCACGATGCCGGCCAGTGGCTGCGTCAGCCCCCAGGCCAGCTGGCCGCAGGCAAAGGCCAGGCTCACACTGGCCAGGCCGAGGTCGGTGCTGGTGTTCAGGCTGCCCAGAAACAGACCCATCGACTGCCGCACACCCATCGTCAACGCAAAGACGCCGGCGGCAGCTACGAGCACCAGCCACAACGGGCGCAGGGGCGGGCCGGGGTTGCTCATGGCGTGCTCCCGGTTCTCGACAGGTCGGTGATGCAGCCGTCCAGCAGCTCGTGCAGCGCGGCCACACGTGCTGCACCCAGTTGCTCGTTCAGCGCCAGCTGCGCACGTTTCCAGGCTTTTTGCGCCTGCCCGCGCAGGGCGGCGCCGGCGGCGGTGGCCTGCACGAGACGGCTGCGGCCGTCTTCACCCGTGCTTACCTGCAGCAGGCCGCGGGCTGCCAGCGGCCGCAGGTTGCGCGTGGTGGTGGAGGCGTCCAGCTGCAGCGCCGCGGCCAAGTCGGTGCAGCGCACCGGGCCCATCTTGACCACGAACGACAGCAGCGAGTACTGGGTCTTGAGCAAGCCCGTGGGCGCCAGACAGGCGTCGTAGTGCCGGGCCACCAGCCGGCTGGCCTGCTTCAGCTTGAGGTTGGTGCAGCCTAGTGGCGTGGCGGCTTTCATGCCGCGCAGTGTCCCGTGTTATGGTTGCATATGCAAGTAAAACAGCAGGAAACACGGCATGAGTGAAACGTTGCAGGCCTGGTTGGCCCAGGAAGAGGTGCAGCGCCAGCGCTGGGCGCAAGTTGACGGCTCGGCCATGCCCGAGCCGGCAGCCTTGGCCGGCCTGACCGGGTTGCAGCAGTTGCAGGCGATGCTGCGCGGCGAATGGCCTTTTGCCACCATCGGCCGCACGATGGACTTTCTGCCGGTGGAAGTGAGCGAAGGGCGCGCCGTGTTCCAGGGTGCGCCCGGGCCCGGCCACCTGAACCCGATGGGCGGCGTGCACGGGGGCTGGTATGCCACGCTGCTGGACTCGGCGCTGGGTTGCAGCGTGCATACCTGCATGCCGGCGGGAAAGGGCTACACCACGCTTGAATTGAAGGTGAACCTGGTGCGCGCGCTGTCGCCCAAAGTGCAGCGGGTGCGCGCCATCGGACGCGTCATCCATGTGGGCGGCCAGACCGCCACTGCCGAAGCAAGGCTGGAAGGCCCGGACGGCAAGCTGTACGCCCACGGCAGCACCACCTGTCTGGTTTTCGATGTCAAAGCTTCGCGCTGATCTTTGCACAGAGCTTCGCGCTAATCCTTGCACAGAGCTTCGCGCTAATCCTTGCACAGAGCTTCGCGCTGAAGCTTGAGTCAACCCGCGCGCTGATTTCGCACTGAAGCGCCGCGGCGAAGGCTGCAACAATCGACGTCATGAAATACCTGCACACCATGGTCCGCGTGACCGATATCGAAGCCTCCTTGCGCTTTTACCGCGATGCGCTCGGCCTTGAACTGCTGTCACGCAAGGACAACGAGGGCGGCCGCTTCACGCTGGTGTTTCTGGCAGCGCCGGGTGATCGCGCGGCGCAGGTGGAACTCACCTACAACTGGCCGGCGGCCGACGGCCAGGCCGAGAGCTACACCGGCGGCCGCAACTTTGGCCATCTGGCCTATGCCGTGCCCGACATCTACGCCACCTGTGCGCGGCTGCAGCAGCACGGCGTGACCATCCTGCGCCCGCCGCGGGACGGCCGCATGGCCTTCGTTCGTTCACCCGACCAAGTCTCGATCGAACTGCTGCAGGACGGCCCGGCGTTGGCCGCGGCCGAGCCCTGGGCTTCGATGGCCAACACCGGCAGCTGGTAAGCCCCTGTGGGGCTTCCCGTTCCGCCGTCAGCCATGTACCTGCCCAAGCACTTCGAACAGCCCGACGCCGCGGGGCTTGAAAAGCTGATGCGCGAGCATCCCCTGGCCGCGCTGGTGAGCACCGGGCCGGACGGTCTGACAGCCGACCACATTCCGCTGCAATACGACGCCCCGTCAGGCACGCTGCGCGGCCACGTGGCGCGCGCCAACCCGGTGTGGAAAGTCGCTCGCGGACAGCCGGTGCTGGCGGTGTTTCAGGGCCCGCAGGCTTACGTCACGCCCAACTGGTACCCGGCCAAGGCGACCAGCCACAAAGTGGTGCCGACCTGGAACTACGCCGTGGTGCACGCGCATGGCACGCTGGCGGTGACCGAAGACGCGCCGTGGCTGCACGCGCTGGTGACCCGGCTCACGCAGCACCACGAAAGCACGCAGCCCAGGCCTTGGGCCGTGAGCGACGCGCCCGATGACTACGTGCAGCAGATGCTGCGCGCCATCGTCGGCATCGAGATCCCGGTGCAACGGCTGGTGGGCAAGTACAAGCTGCACCAGAACCACACCGCCGACAGCCACGCCGGCGTGGTGCAGGGTCTGCAGGGCGGCGGCGCTGCGGCGCAGGCTGTGGCAGGGCTGATGGGCCGGCGCTGACGATGGCCTGCAGGTCCGGTTGACCGCCTGGCAGCGGGCCGGTGTCGGGACCTCCGGTTTGGGGTCGGGTTCACAGGGGAGTTGACCGTCGAAGGTCGACCGGGTACGGTTCAAGGAGCGCTATTCGACGCATCAACCAGCCCGAGAGGAAATCTCCCCATGGTCATGATGCCCACCAAGTCAAGTTGCCAGATTGGTGCCGATGCCGCCTGACACCGAGCTCTTCGGCGCGCTGGCCGGCAGCGTTCTGCACGAAGAAGACATCGAGTCACCCATTGACGTCGAGTGGCACGCCGCACGATGACCGTCGCAGACACCCGGGCAGTCGTACTCGACACGCACGTGCTGGTCTGGTTGCTGCAGGGGAGCGAGCGCGTTGGCCCGCGTTCGCGCGAGTTGATCGCAGCCGCGGTTCAGGCTGACTCAGTCTATGTGGCTGCGATCTCCACCTGGGAAGTCGCGATGCTGGTGGCCAACGGCCGTCTTGCGCTTGATCGTGAGGTGGGCGAGTGGCTCAGCGCGGCCCTGCGCTTGCCCGGGTTGCGCTTGGCAGCGCTTGACCTGCTTGTGGCCGTGGACTCCACACGATTGCCTGGTGATGTTCATGGCGACTCTGCCGACCGCTTGATCGGAAGGGCAGGGCGCCGTCGTCCTGGACGGACTCACCGCAAAGCGCAACGGCTCAGGCCGGCAGCTGAGCCGCACGTCACGGACACCGTCGGGACAGATGAGGCATCCCGTGGGCCTGGACAGGGCGGAACGTACATGAGAGTCGCCCGTACCCACCAAATCACCATTTTGCAGTGCACACTCTGTCCCGGAGAACGTACCCCCCAGAATCGACTTTCGCAGGGCAACAGAAGCCGCGCATCACGATGACCCGCCTGCAGACGCTCTATCGACTGCACGAACCCGCCTTCCGCACTCAATACACGGAGGTCAAGGAGCGCAGCTTCGCTGCCGGTCCCCTCCTGCCCGGAACGTCAGGGCAACTGGTCCTCCACGAGCGAGAGGCTCGTCGCTACTGGTACCGGCGCTACTACCCCGTGCCTGGTAGCAAACCCGTCGATGACTTCGTTTGCAAAGAGGAAGACGGGGCCGCTTGGGAAGCTGCCCGAGACGGCATCGAGTTCTCGGAGTGGGTGGTGCGCCAGGTGCGTGCCTTGCGCAAACTGGACTTTCAGGTGGCAGACAAGGATGCGGCACGGGTGCTGGTGGAATTGCACAACAAGGGACTCTTCGCCAGCGACCGAACAGGCGCGCATGCTGGCGAAGGGCTGGTGGTGGTGGGCACGCTCGCCTTCATGGCGTGGCTCAATGAACAGGGAGCACGTGCAGTGGCCGCGCGCACGCAGGACATCGACCTGGCCCGGCGCCAGCCGCTGAAGCTGGCGGCGCCGCTGTCGTTCCTGCAAACCCTCCAGGCCACGACGTTGAAGTTCTCGGCGATTCCTTCGCTCTCGCCCAAGCTGCCGTCCACGTCGGTCGAGTTGCCTGGCGCAGCGGGCCTGCGGGTGGACCTGCTGGCCGACGGCTCTGAGGTCGGAACCGTCCTCGCAGTGCCTGAGTTGAACTGGCACGCACAAACGATCCCCCACCTCAGCTACCTGCTGCAGGACGCTCAGGCAGCCGTGATGCTTGCCGGCGGACACGCCGTACCCGTCAACCTACCTGCACCAGAGCGGTTCGTCTGGCACAAGCTTTACTCCAGCACCGCCCGGGTGGTGTTCAGGGACAAGGCGTCCAAGGACTTGCTTCAGGCCGCGACGATGGCGGCGGTGCTGGTGGAGCAGGATGACGCGAAATTGGGGGATGCGCTGCGGGGCGCGCCAGTGGAACTGATCGAAGCCGCACGAGCGCGGCTGCCAGCCTTGCATGAACTGCTGGAGCCGCATCCGCAGACTCTGGCAGCGATAAAGGACGCGCTGGGGGTATGAGTGTTGCCGATGACCTCAACTCTCACCGGACGTCGCTGGTGGACGAACACACATCCGCCAAAGACCGGGGCCCGGCGCCCAGGCGGGCCCCGGTCAGCGCCGCACGGCAGCGCAAGCTGCACGTCGGCCACTTCGCCTTCATGCGCTCGGTGGTCCAGGGCCTGGACGCCCGAGACAGCTGGGAGCGTTACTTGCGCGTCGAAGGTGAGGCTACCGATCAGCGCACCGTGCGCGCCACCATCGCCTGGATACGCGACGAGTTCGCCGCCGCCGCGAAACGCCAGGACCGTTTCGGCACGGCGCGTCTGGTGCGCATCGACGCCAGCCGCATCGCTGACCCGTCGCTGGAGCTGCCCAGCCTGGAGGCCTTCGCCGAAGCACACGGCCTGCAGGATGAGCGCCAGGCGGAGCAGATCGCCGCCTATGAGGCGGAGTACGGCCTGGCAACGCAGCGCCTGCGTCGGCGGGCGCGGCTGATCGCCCGCCAGCTTGAAGCGCTGCGCTGGCTCGAAGGCCTGGTCGCGCAGTCCCCGAAGGCCGGCGACTCGGTGGCCGCCTGGTTGAACCCGACGTTGGCCAGCCACTTGGAAGCGGCCGACATCTTCACGCTGGCCCAACTGGTCGAGCGCATCAACGGCATCGGCCGGCGGTGGTACGCCGGCGTCAAGGCAATGGGGGAGGGCAAGGCCCTGCGCATCGTCCAATGGCTGCGGGACGTTGCAAGTTCGAACCAGGACAGCATCGAGCTTCAGCTCGGCCGACACGTGGCGATGGCACGCAGCAAGCTCTACGCACACGAACTCAACGCCGTGGTCGCACCGGCCACCGACATCCGTCCCCTGGAGAAGTTCCTCGTGCCGGCAGAGCTCGACGGCACGCGCGGAACGTACCGGCGCCCGCAGGCGCAGTGCCTGCTGAAGGCCAGCAACGACTACCAGGCCATCTTGGCGTGGCTGCGTTCCAAGCATGGCCTAACGCCAGAACAGAAGGCGCACCTCAAAGCCCGTCGCCGTCAGCGCGATGTCATGGGCAAGCACGGTGTCGAGCAAAACATGGACTGGCTGCAGGCGCTGTCGCACACCCAGCGCGCGTATCGGAAGGAGGCCGAACGCTTCCTCATTTGGGCCATCACGCACAAGGGCAAGGCCCTGTCCTCGATGAGCAACGAGGATTGCATCCTGTACCGCGATTTCCTGGCCGACCCCCAGCCGCGCAGCCGCTGGTGCGGTGACCGCGGCCGCGAACGCTGGTCACCGCTGTGGCGGCCGTTTGAGGGGCCGTTGTCGGCGTCGGCGCAGCGGCATGCCGTCACGATCCTGAAGAACCTCTACGGCTTCCTCGTGGATCAGAACTACCTGATGGGCAACCCTTGGTCAGCGGTCGGCGTGCCGAGGACTTCGGGGCCGAAGGTCAACGCAGGGCGCAGCTTCAGCCTGGCGCAATGGAGCTTCATCGAAGCACAGCTCCAATTGCTGCCCGAAACCTCGGCGAACCAGAGGCTGACCTTCGGACTGCACCTGCTGTACGCAACCGGGCTTCGGCTATCGGAAGTGGTGGCCGCCACCGTCGACGACCTGCAGTGGGTCGAATACCCGGCCGATGCGCACGACGATGAAGCGATGCAGGGCTGGATGCTGCGCGTTGTCGGCAAGGGACAGAAGGAGCGCGAGGTGCCGCTGCCGATCGATGTGGCGGGCGAGCTGGCCGGGTACATGAAGTCGCGCGGGCTAGATGCCGACCCCGAGGACATCGGCAACCAGGGGGCGTTCCTGCTGGGCAAGGCCAGCGACGCGGCCAAGCGCGCGCCGGGGCTGAGCAATGGCCAGGTGCTCGACCCCCGGCAGGGGATCGCAGCGACGACCTTCTACGACCAGATCAAGGCGTTTTTTGCGGACTGCGCCAGCGTGCTGCGAGGGCAGGGCGATGCGAAAGGGGCAGATCGCTTCCAGCGGGCCAGCACGCACTGGATGCGCCACTCGCACGCCAGCCATGCCATTGCCAGCGGCATGCCCATCGAGATCGCGCAGCAAAACCTGGGGCACGCGTCGCTGGCCACCACCACCGTTTACGTCACCACTGAAAAGCGCCGGCGGATGAGAGCCGTGGAGACGTTTTGGGGTACCGGCCACGCAGTGGGGAAAAGCGCAAAGTGAACAACACCGTGGCAGGCTCGCAGGGCACGCCGATGAGCCTCTTGCCCTCTGACAACGCCGAGCGCCCGTTTGACGCTGCGGGATCGGTGTCGGGATCGGTGTCGGGATCGGGATCGGGATCACTATCACTGGCGCCAGTGTTCACGCCGCAAGGCCGTCTTACCTTGAGCCCTGCAGTCGATGCGCCCCTGCTCGAAGCCGCCACCGCGGGCCGCCTTCAGCGGGCGTTCACGCGCGGCTCGGGCCATGGCCTGCTGCAACTCGGCGCGGGCGAAGTGTCGACTGCGCTGCCTGCCGTGCTGTCCTACTGGCGTGATTTCGCGGCCGGCTACGTGACCGCGTTGTGCACATTGCCGGACGCCGAAGAGCGCGGCGCTCGGCTGCAGGTCGCGCCACCCGCCGATGAGGTGTTGGCGTCGCTGGCCGATGCTGCGCCTCCCATGGAGGGCGCCGAGTACCTGACGGGGGCCGGCCTGGCCGCACTCTGGCGCGACCTCGACGCAGCGTTTGCCGCCGAGCTGCTTGAGA
>JBBQMM010000095.1:0-11674 GCA_038328935.1 Burkholderiales bacterium | reverse complement strand
TGCGCGCTGGCACATCCGCGTCACGCCCTGTCTGGTGCTCGACCTGGGATCGCGCCAGATTCAGTTGCCAGGCGATCCGGCCCGGCTCGATGCCCGGCGCCTTGAGCAGGCGCTGGCGCAGCGCTGAGCGCGGCATGCAAGAAGTGTCCATCCAACCCACGGCCGCTGCGCAGGCGGCCGCTTATCAGCAGCTGTATCTGCAGATGCCATTGCCGTGTTGGGTGTACGACCGGCGAACCCTGGCCTTTCTCGACGCCAACCCGGCGGCCGAACGTCTGTACGGCTACTCGCGCGCCGAACTGCTGGCGATGGACATCTTCGACATTCGCCCACCAGCCGATGCCGAACGGTTGCGCGCGCAGCTGGCTGCGCATGCCGCGGGTGCGCCGGCCAGCGCGCACAACGACTCGACGCACCGCACACGCGCAGGCGTCAGCCTGGCGGTGAACGTGAAGGCCGTCGACATCGACTGGGCCGGCTGCCCGGCGCGCATCGTCTTCGTCACCGACTTCACCGAGCAGCGCGCCGCCAACACCGAAATCAAACTGCTTTACGAATGCCTGGAGAGCGCCGACGACATGATCGTCGTCACCCAGGCCGACGCAGATGCCAACGGCGACCGGCCCATCGTCTATGTCAACGCCAGCCTCGAGCGCCGCACCGGCTACCCCCGCGCCGCGCTGCTCGGTCGCGACGCGCGCCTGCTGCAGGGCCCGGACACCGACCCCGCAGTGCGCAAACGCATGTGCACGGCCCTGGCCCGCTGGGAGCCCGTGACGGTGGAGCTGCTGAACTACACCTGCAGCGGCGAGCCGTACTGGGTGGAAATGACGATCTCGCCGGTGGCCGATGAAAACGGCCGGTACCACTACTGGTTTTCGGTCGAGCGTGACATCAGCGTACGCAAGCGCGCCGAGCAGGCGCTGGACGCCCGTCAGGACGAGCTCGAGGCGCGCGTGAGCCAGCGCACGCAGGAACTGCAGCGCACGGTGCGTGATCTTGAGTTCTTCAACCGGACGGTGGCGCACGACCTGCAAAACCCGCTCAATGGCGTGCGCGGCTTTGCCGAGATGATGGTCGTCAAGCACGGCGCGGCGATGAACGACGACAGCCGGCGCATGCTGGGCCTGGTGCTGCGCAGCGCCGAGCAGATGCACCACATCATCCAGGACCTGCTCTCGCTGGGCCGCGTGCAGCGGATGCAGCTGCGCCCGGTAAACGTCGACGTCGGCGAGCTGTGCGGGCCGCTGATCGGCGCGCTGCAAGAGGCCCAGCCGCAGCGGCAGGTGCAATGGGTGCTGCCCGTGGGCCTGACGGTGCATGCCGACCTGCAGCTGCTGGGCGTGGTATTCGAGCACCTGCTGGGCAACGCCTGGAAGTACAGCGCGAACGTGCCCGCCGCGCGCATCGAGCTCAGCGGCCGCCCCTGCGCCGCGGGAATCGTGCTGACGGTGGCCGACAACGGCAGCGGCTTCGACGCCGAGGCGGCGCACGCGCTCTTCACGCCCTTCCAGCGCCTGCACGCGCATGCCGATTTCGAGGGCACCGGCATCGGCCTGGCCACCGTGGCGCGGGCGGTCGAGCGGCTGCAGGGCTGGGCCTGGGCCGAAAGCCCGCCGGGGCTCGGCGCGCGTTTTCACGTTTTCCTGCCTGCGCCCGTGCGTGCGGGTGCGGGCGCGGGCGCGGGCAACGGGGGTCTGTCGAGTGCGAATTCCCGCCTGTCGGGACCTCAAGTAGCGCCTTCTGCAGCCCTCGATTCCCTGGAGCACCCCTGAGCCATGCCGTTCAGCACGCCTGAGCCGCAGGCCGCCGACGCCGGGCGACGCATGCCCAGGCTGCGCCGGGTGGTCGTCATCGACGACTCCGAACTCGACGCCGACTTGCTGGAGATGCGCCTGCACTCCCATTACCCGGCGCTGGAGTCGGTGCTGCGGCTGACCAGCCCGGACGGTCTGCTCGAGCGCATCGCCGAGCACGCGCCCGACCTCGTGATCACCGACTACCACATGCCGCGCTACGACGTGGTGGCCACGGTGGCTGCGCTGCGCCGGCGCTGGCCGCTGCTGCCGGTGCTGGTGATGTCGGGCCTGGTGGGCGAAGAGCAGGCCATCCAGGTGCTGAAGGCGGGGGCCAACGACTTTCTGCCCAAGTCGCGCAGCGAGCGGCTGCCCATCGTCATCGCGCGTGAACTGGCCGAGGCCGATGCACAGCATGCGCAGGCGCGCCTGCGCGAACAGCTCGAACGACAGCGGCGCATCAACCAGGCCATCGTCGATCAGGTGCCGGTGGGGCTGTGGCTGATGTCGCCCGACGGCGAGGTGGTGCACGCCAACCGCCGCGGCGCCGAGATGCTGGGCGTGCCGGCGCTGCAGGGGGGCAGCTTCAAGGGCTTGCGCGGCTGGTGGAGCGACACCGGCAAGCCCATTCGGCGTGCCGACTGGCCCGGCACGCGCGCCGCACTGCAGCGCGAGCACGTGGCGCCGCGCCTGATGCGCGTGCAGCTGCAGGGCGGCGTGGAGCGACACTTCAGCTGCGGCGCGGCGCCGCTGCTGACCGACGACGGCAGCTCGCTGGGCGCCGTCATCACGGCCACGGACATGAGCGACGAGATGGCGCTGCAAGAGCAGCTGCGCCGTGCCGAGGCCCAGATGCGGCACCTGTCGGCCAACCAGCTGGAACTGCACGAGCGCGAGATGGCCAGCGTCTCGCGCGAACTGCACGACAACCTGGGGCAGGTGCTTTCGCTGTTGAAGCTGCACCTGGGTTCGGCGGCGCGCCCCGACACCTCGGCGGCGCGCCTTGAGCTCGAACTCGGCGAAGCGCTGCCGCTGGTGGACCTGGCGCTGCGCCGCCTGCGCGAGGTGTGTGGCGAACTCTGGCCCAGCGAGCTCAGTGCCTTCGGACTCGGCCCGGCGCTGGCGGCCCTGTGCACCGCAGCGGCGCGCGCCGGTGGCATCGTCGTTCAGGCGCACGAGCAGGGCGAACCGCGCACGCTCGACTCGCGCCTGGCGCTGGGACTTTTTCGCGTCGGCCAGCAGGCCGTCACCAATGCGCTGCGGCACTCGGGCGCGGCCACGGTGCAGCTGGCCCTGAACTGGTCGGCCGAGGCCGTGGACCTGAGCGTGGCCGACGACGGCGCTGGCTTCGACCCGCAGGCCGAACGGAGCCCCGACCAGCAGGGCCTGCGCGGCATGCGCGAACGCATGGAACTGCTCGGCGGCACGCTGGTCATCGAGTCGCAGCTCGGAGAAGGCAGTGTCGTGCGTGCCCGTGTGCCGTGCGCAGCGCAGGAGCGCGTGTGAACGCCGACCTCGCCACGGCCCCCGCCGCCGCTGCCTTGCGCGTGCTGCTGGTGGACGACCACGCGCTGTTCCGCGCCGGCGTGCGCACGTTGATCGAGCGCGACCTGCAAGCCGAGGTCGGCGAAGTCACCGAATGCGACACCGGCGAGCAGGCCCTGCGCGCCATTGCCAGCGCGCCGCCCGACATCGCCATGCTGGACATTTCGCTGCGCGCCGAGGACGGCATCGAGCTGGCGCGTCGCATCCGCGAGCTGCATGGCAGCAGCGTGCGTTGCATCATGCTGTCGATGCATCTCAACCCCGAGTACGTGCGCCGCGCCTTTGAAGCCGGGGCCTGCGGCTACGTGGTCAAGGACGCCGGCCCGGCTGAGCTGACCAGCGCCATCCGCGCCGTAGCCGCCGGGCAGCGCTACCTCAGCCCCAGTGCGTCAGGGGCCCTGGTGCAGAGCCTGCAACTGGGCGACAGGGCGCTGCCGCACAGCGCCCTGTCGCCGCGGCAGCTGGAGGTGCTGCGCATGGTGGCGCGCGGCCTGAGCACCAAGCTCATCGCGCGCGAACTCGGGCTTTCCACCAAGACGGTGGACGCGCACCGCTACCAGATCAGCCAGCGCCTGCAGGTGCATGAGGTGGCGGGCATGGTGCGCTACGCCATCCGGCACGGGCTGGTGGAGAACACCCGGTAGCCGCGGACCTGCATGGCAGTGGGACTGCGTACAGTCGCACTTTCTCCGACCGTCCGCGCCGCTTCAAACCGATCTGACCATGCATATCGACAGCGCCCCGGATCGGGGAACATTTCCAGGTTGAGTTTCATGATGTGGGGCAGCGCCCCGGATCAGGGAACTCTTTCCGTTGAGCGACCGAGTCGCACTTCGAGCAGCACGTTCACGGGTTCACGGCGGTGGTGAAGAAATCGTGGTGCTCGACGGCGTGTCCTCGGACGAGAACGGCGTGGTGACGAAGTGAATGGCCAGGGCCAGCGCAACGAAAGCCAGCGCGAAGTTAAGCCAGACCCCCAGGCCCGTCCAGTAGCCGCGCGGAATCTCCTGCTCTCCGAGTCCGCGCAGCACGGTCCGGAACTGCAGGGCCGAGATCACGGACACGACGGCCCCGATCAGTAGCAGGCCCACACCCAGCCACAGCGAGAAGCCGCGCTGGGACGGCGACAGCGGCTGGTTGCTGACCATGCGCAAAAACAGGCCGAAACGTTCGACCACGAAGCCGAAGCCCATCAGTGCAATGGCTGTGCGCTGCCAGGCGAGCAAGGTGCGCTCGGCAGCGAACAGGACGCGTGGGTCGTCAAGGTAGGACATCAGGTGATTGGGCCACAAGACTTGGACACGAGTCCTGGGCCACAGGTCTGGTCACGGTGAAGCCGTGGGCACGCCGGTGAACACGACCTGGCCCACGCATGAACACAGGGCGCGTACGTCCGTTACTTGATGTGCGTCAAACGCAGCTCACGAGCGGGCGTTGATCTATACGGTGGCGGGTACTCAGAACTGTAATATGCGTTCCGGTTGATGGTGGCTCGATAGCGGGCCTTCCTTTGTCTGCGGCCCAAGGCTGCGCGCCGCCCCTCTACACCGCGACGATGAAGTCGCACCTGCTTCGGAGAACCTGCATGAACAAACTGATGACGGCCGTCTTGACGGCCCTGTTCGCCCTGTCCACTGGCGTGGCCTATGCCGCCGAGCCGGCGAAGAAGGAAGAGCCCGCCAAGTCGGCTGCGGCCAAGCCGGCTGCCAAAGCTGCTTCCGCGGCGGCCGACAAGGCTGCCTCCAAGGCGGCCGACAAGGCCGAGCCGGTGAAGAAAAAGGAAAAGAAGGGCGGCTGCTGAAAAACAGCGGATGAACGGCGGACGAACAGCTGAAAAACAGCGTTCATCCGCACAGACCACGGGGAAGGCAGTGTGCCTTCCCCGTTTTGCTGGCCCGTACAGCCCAGCCTGCCTGGCGACCGTGCGAAAGTCGTCCGCTGCCGAGCGGGGCCATGGTCTGCACAGGCCTCCCCGCCCGGGGCCGGTGTCGGCCGCCGCGGGCCCCCGGTGCTGCCCCAGTCAGCGCTTGCCAGCCTGTTGCAGCTTGCCCAATTCGGCTTCCAGAGACCGTATCCGGTTCTGTAATGAAGCCATCCGGCCGTTCAGCGCGCCGACGTTGAAGAAGACCTCGTTGTTGGCGGGTGCCGACAGCACGCCTGCATAACCCAACCAGGAAGCCTCGTAGACCTTGACGTTGCTGAAGCCCAGGTCGCGCAGCACCACGGCCGTCTCGGACGCGCGCACACCGCTCTGGCAGTAGACGACCGTTTCCTGGGCCGGGTCGAGCTTGGCGTACATCGCCTTCAGCTGCTCTGCGGGCTTGAGCGACATGCCGTCCTTGTTGGCCACCTGCTTGGCCGCCAGCTTGGCCGGTGTGGCCGCGTCGAGCCACTGCGATTCGCGCGGCAGGCTCAAGGCGCCGGGAATGTGCCCGCCGCGGATGGCACGGATGTCCTCACCCGAAAACTCCTTCGGCGTGCGCGCATCGATGATCTGGGCATGGCCGCCACGCACGCGCTCAAGCACGTCCTTCGTCGACAGCGCACCGATGCCTTCGGCGCTGAGCATCAGCTTCAGTGGCGGCCGCTGGGTGGCCACGGTGCTGACGGGCTTGCCGGCGGCCTTCCAGTCCTCGATACCGCCGTGGTAGACCTTGCCATGGCGGCCGCCGTAGTACTCGAGCAGCCGCGCCGCGTAGTAGGTGCTGGCCGAGCCCTTGCTGCCGTAGGCGATGACCTCCTGCTTGACGATGTCGATGCCGGCGTCGCCGAAGAGCTTGGCCGCCACGGCTGCCGAAGGCGGGTCTTCGCGGTTGGCGTCGCGGAACAGTTCGCCGGCGTCGCCGAAGTTCACAGCACCGGCGATATGGCCAGCGGCATATTCGTCGCTGTCGCGCACGTCCCAGACGATGGCACCGCGCTGCTGCGCCGCCTCAACGGCCGCGGTGTCGAAGATAAGCCCTTGCGCGTAGCTGCTGTGCAGCCCCAGCGCCAGCAGCGCCGCCGCCGCCAGGCGCAAACATTTCTTGTACATGTCGATTCTCCAGTTGTAGCCAGTCAATGAGGTACCGGCATGGGTGCGCCGGCCTGGGTGTGCCTGCGGTGGCCGCCTGCGTTCAGGGCTGCGGGTTGAGGTGTGCAAAACGCCGCTCCAGCCGCGCCATGCCCCAGGCGGCGAAAGCCAGCGTGGCGACGAAGACCAGCGCCCACCAGCCGATCGCGATGCCCGTGGCATCGGGCAGCGTGATCACGCCCGACGCGGTGGCCTTGTACCAATCGTCCAGCCCGGGCGTGAACTCGGCATAGGCCCATACCCCGGCCAGCATGCCCAGCGCGAACAGCATGCCGTCCTTCCTCCCGGTGGCGATGGCCGCCATCGAGGTACCGGGGCAGTAGCCGCCCACCACGAAGCCGCCGCCGAAGAGCAGACCGCCCACGATCTGTGCCGTCCAGTTGGTGGGCTCGAGGTAGATCGCGGACATGTCGAACATGCCCACGCCAGACAGCAAGGCCAGGCCCACGAGCGTGGTGACGACAGCAGTGAACATCACCTTCACCACCGCCATGTCGTAAAGGTAGAACACGGCGGTGAGCTTGCGCGCACTGCCGAAGCCGGCGCGCTCGAGCGCGAAACCAAAGCCGACGCCCAGGACCAGTGCAATGGCCAGTTCTGCGCCCAGCGTGAACTCGTGGAAGTTGGACAGCGGGAACATCACAACCACTCCTTGCGCGCGACTTGCGCGACGACGAAGCCAGCCAGGAACACCGCGCCCAGGAAGAGCAGCCCGCTGACGTTCAGCACCGAGGAGCCGGTCAGCGCCTGCCCGCTGGTGCAGCCCTTGGCCAGCTTGGCGCCGCAGGCGGCGATGAAACCGCCGACGAAAGCCAGCATCAGGCGCTGGCGGTCGGTGATGTTGGGGCCACGCTCGATGCTGAAGCTGAAGCGGTTTGCCTGCCAGCCCGAGATCGCGGCACCGATCAGGGCACCGACCAGCAGGAACAGCGTCCAGTTGAGCAGGGGCGCGCCGTCGTTCCAGTACTTCAAGTGCACGACGCTGGTCTGCAGATGCTCGGCGCCGTCCAGGCTGGCCAGCCCCGTGGCGAGCGCGGCGAAGCCTGCCGTGGCCCCCAGGCCGCGGCCCGTGACGACGTAGGTGGCCAGCAGTACCAGGCCGAGCAGGAAGCCAGCCAGGTAGGGGTTCATGAAGGGTTGTGCAGCCGACTTGCCGGTGGCCGCAGCTGCGTGCGGCGGCGCTTGGACCAGGGTGTTCATGTCAGGGTCGCTCCTCTATCGGTCATGGTATTCAGGACGGCGCAACACACCGGCCCGCAAACCGTTGCACGGTGCCACGGAGGGTTCGATGCCTCAGCGCGGCGTGATCTTGAAGCTGCCGTCCTTGGCGACCTCAATCTCGTTGTTCAGGAAGACCGCGTTGTAGCCGGCCTCCTTCAGCTTGTGATACGCCATCTCGGCCCGTATGCCGGTAAGGCAGTGGGTGACGATACGCTTGCCCTTGGGCAGCTCGCTCAGGCGCGCCAGCAACTCTTCATCGGGAATGAGCATCGCGCCCTTGATCATGCCCTGCTGGGCTTCGTCAGGGTTGCGCACGTCGAGGATCAGCACGTCGGCCGGCGTGCTCTTGGCCAGCGTCGTGAACTCGGCCACCGGCAACGAACCGGCGCGCGGCTTGGGCGCGTAGGCGATCTGCTTCAGCGCCGGTGTGCCGGACTCGATCGGATAGGCCGCAGCCTGCCAGCCGATCATGCCGCCCTTGAGCACCAGCACGTTCTGCTGACCGGCCTTGATCAGTGCCTGGGCGACGGCCACGGCTTGTTCACCCCCACGGCCGTCGTAGACGATCAGCGGTGCATTGAGCTTGGGCTCGGGCAGGGACTTTGTCACCGCCGCCATCTTGCCCACCGGCACCGAGACGGCACCCTTGATGTGCCCGCTGGTGGCGTCTTCGGCGCTGCGCGCGTCGATCAGCACGTGCGGGATATCGCGGTCGACGTAGGCGGCCTTCACGAACGTGGGCGTCGTCACCAGATAGTTGCGCGTCTTCCAATCGGGCTCACCCTCACGATAGACGCGCAGGTTCGTGTGGCCCAGCAGCTTGGCCTTCTTCAGCGAGTTCGGGCTCAGCGTGCAGGTGATGCCGCCACAGTAGAAGACCACGAGCTGGTGCTTGTCCTTCGGCAGCCGGTCGACGAACTTGTCGAAGCCGATGAAAGGCAGGTGGGTCGCGGTCGGGATCGCACCTTCCTGGAAACGCACCAGCGGTCGTGAGTCGATCAACGTGTAGGGGGTCTTGGCGAGCCCTTCGGCCACCAGCTTGGCGACACCGGCGTAGTCGATCAGGTTCGCCGGATCGATCTTCACGGGGCCCTTGAAGCGGATCTCGCTCACGACCTTGGCGCCGTCCTTCTCGACGAAGCTCACCTGCACCTCGTGCCGCTTCTTGGCATCGCGCAGGAACTCGGGCGTCTTCTGGCTGCCGGCGTCGATGACCTTCAGCGACTTCGGGTCGAAGCGCAGGATCTGCGGCGCCGCTGCGCCGACGTCGAGTTGCATCGACTGCGACTTGAAGGCTGCCGACTCGAAGTAGCCGCCCATCTGGTTGGACTCCAGCGTGTGGCAGGCCGAACACATCGCCGGTTGCGGGGGTTTGGCCTTGGCCGGGGCCGGTGCGGCCGGTGCCTGGGCCGAAGCGATCTGCACACTGACCAGCAGTGCACCCATGAGCGCATGGCGGAACATCGGGTTTCCTTTCCAGAGCAATGGCGGTCGGAATTCAGGGGCCGAGGCTGGCGACGGGCACGATGTGGCTCATCTGCCCTGCATTGACCATCACCCAGCGCAGCGTGAAGCCGCCGACCAGTACCAGTACGGCGGGTACCACCGTGTGGGCGACGCGGTGCGAAAGCTCCATCGCCTGCCAGGCCAGCGGCAACAGCACGCCCACGCCCACCACCAGGCCCCAGAACGGCAACGCGTAGGGCCCGGACATGATCAGCGAGGCGGCGGCCAGGTGCGAGGCCGAGCTGGTGTGCAGGTTGATGATGAACAGGCCGATGAACACCAGTTCGGTGACCAGGAACATCTGGTCGTAGCGAACCAGCGAGTGCGCGGTCTTCTTCTCGGGGTGCTGCGCACCCAGGGGCTGCAGCAGGGCCGAGAAGGCGCCGCCGACCATGCCCTGCAGCGCCGGGCGGCCTTGCATCAAGCTGGCCACGATGTGCATCACCGCAGCACCCGCCGACAGGCCCGACACCAGGAACAAGGGGCCGAGGATGGCGCTGTTCCACAGCGGCCGCGCCGCCATGGTGTTGAGCAGGATGCCGGTGTAGATGCCCAGCCCCACGCCGAGCAAGATGTTGGCGGCGCCCAATGCAGCGATCCAGGTCGGTCTGGCCACGAGGGTGTCGGACAGCGTCTTCAGCAACGGCACCCTGCGGCCGAGCCAGGGCCAGGCCTCGGGCAGGCGGATCAGCGCCGACACCATCAGCACGCCATAGACGACGATCAGAACCCACGAGCCCCAGGCCATCGGCGAGGCGACCTGGAACGTGGTGAAGATGCGCCAGACGTAGAGGCGGTGCGTCAGGTCGAGCAGCAAGGCCAGCATGCCGATGTTCATCAGCACGAAGCCCAGCAGCGGCGTCTGCATCGAGAAGAAGCTGCGTGAATCCTCGCCCTTGGCCAGGCGCAGCATCGCCAGGCCGCCCAGCACCATCATGCCGGCGACGATGCCGCCGACGAAGAGGTACAGCGGGATCTCCCAACTCCACACCGCCAGGTGCGGGTCGATCAGCGGGTTGTGCCTTGTGCTTGTGAATTCGAGCATGACCGCTGCTCCTCAGCTCAGGTAGAAGATGCGCGGCTTGGTGCCCGCTTCAGGCAGCAGCGTGTGGTGCTTGCGCGTGCGCAGCAACCCGTTGATGGCGCTCTTGGGGTCGTCGAGATCGCCGAAGTGCATGCAGTGCGTGGGGCACACCGAGACACAGGCCGGGTCCTTGCCCTCTTTCACCCGGTGCAGGCAGAAGGTGCACTTGTCGACGTAGCCCTTGGGATGCACGTAGCGCGCGTCGTAGGGGCAGGCGGCGATGCAGGCCTTGCAGCCGATGCACTTGTTGGCCGTCACCTGCACCGTCTTGCCGAAGTCTTCGACATGGCTGGCGCCGGTGGGGCAGCAACTCACGCAGGGCGGGTTGTCGCAGTGGTTGCAGCGCTCGGTGCGGATTTCCATCGCCAGGTTCGGAAAGGTGCCGCGCACCTCGGTGGCGATCCAGTCGCGGCAATAACCCTGCGGCACGTCGTTCTCGACCTGGCAGGCGACGACGCAGTCCTGGCAGCCCACGCACTTGCGCGTGTCGATGACCATTCCGAAGCGGCTCATCTCAGGCCCCCTTCACAAAACTGACGAAGTTGGTATGGATGCTGGTCGCCCCCATGATCGGGTCGGTGGCGTAGCGGGTGTTCAAACCGCCGGCGCTGGCGCCCTTCAGGTAAGCCGTCTTCAGCATCTTGTTGGTGTGGCCAAAGCCGTAGACCATGTAGACGGTGTCTTCGCGGATGCGCTGCGTGGCCTTGACGCGGATGCGGTTGCTGACCACGCCGTCCTGGTTCTTCAGCTTCACGTACTCGCGGTTCTTCAGGCCCAGCCTGGCGGCCGTGACGGCGTTGACCCAGATCTCGTTCTCGGGCATCAGGTCGTGCAGCAGCGGGTTGGTCTGCGTGCGGCTGAAGGTGTGGCCCGGCGCGCGCCCGGTGATGAGGCGGAAGTGGCCTTCCGGCGCTTCCGGGTGCTGGGTGTACTTCGGCACCGGGTCGAAGCCTCTGGCGGCGAGCTGATCGGACCAGAACTCGACCTTGCCGCTGGGCGTGGCGAACTCCAGCGCCAGCCCTTCTTCGACGGTGATCGGCTTGTGCTCGGCCATGATCACCCCTTCGGTCTTCAGCTTGGCCCAGCTGTGGCCCGACTGCTCGACGCGGTACGAGAGGTACTCCTCCATGTCCTTGAAGGGCATGCAGGCACCGACGCCCAGCTTCTCGGCCAGTTGCTTGGCAATCCACCAGGCCGGTTTCTGGTCGTGCGGTGCGGCCACCACGGGCTGGCGCAGCGAAGCCCAGCCGTTGCGGCCATAGCCGGTCAGCAGTTCATCGTGGCGTTCAAGGAAGGTGGTGTCGGGCAGGATCACGTCGGCCCAGCCGGCCATCTCGCTGGGCATGGTGTCGCAGACCACCAGCAGATCGAGCTGCTGGATGGCCTTGATGGTCTCGGCCTCGTTGGGCAGCGCCTGCATCAGGTTGGTGGAGTACACGAACCAGCCCT
>JBBQMM010000094.1:0-11674 GCA_038328935.1 Burkholderiales bacterium | reverse complement strand
CACCGCACGCAGGCGGGCCGGATGGCGCGCAACCCGCGGTGGGCCTCGTCCGAGATCACGATGATGTCGGACGAGGCCCACCGCACGCAGGCGGGCCGGATGGCGCGCAACATGCGCATCGCGCTGCCCAATGCGGCCTTTATTGGCTTCACTGGCACGCCGCTGTTCAAGAACGACAACCTGACCAAGCGCATCTTCGGCGGCTACGTGTCGCGCTACGACTTCAAGCGGTCAGAGGAAGACGGCGCCACGGTGAAGCTGGTGTACGAGAACCGCGGCGAGAAGCTGGGCGTGGCGCGCAAGGATTTGAACGAGAAGATCGCGGCCGCCATCGAGAAAGCCGAACTCGACGCCGACCAGCAGGCCAAGCTGCAGAAACTCTTGGGCCAGGACTACGAGGTCATCACCGCCGACGACCGGCTGTTGAAGATTGCGCAGGACTTCGTCGAGCACTGCGCCGCGCGGTGGGAGGCGGGCAAGGCGATGCTGGTGTGCATCGACAAGGTGACCTGCGCGCGAATGCTGGCGATGATCAAGCCGCTGTGGCTGGTCAAAGCCGCGGCGGTGCGCCAGGCCGCGGATGACAAGCAGGCCGAAATCGGCGTCGCGGCGGCCGCCGATGAACGCCAGCAACTGCATGCCCAGCGAGACCGCCTGCTGGCCCAGGCGCAGTGGCTGGACGAGACCATCCTCGGGTTGATCGTCAGCGAGGCCCAGGGCGAGGTGGTGGAGTTCAAGCGGTGGGGCTTCGACATCGTCCCTCACCGCGATTTGTTCAAGCAGGGCTTCGAGACGCCCGACGGAAAGCGGGTGGATGTCGAGACCGCCTACAAGGACCCGAAACACCCCTTCCGCGTGGCAGTGGTGTGCGCCATGTGGTTGACGGGCTTCGACGTGGAGTGCCTCTCGACGCTGTACATCGACAAGCCGATGAAGGCCCACACATTGATGCAAGCCATCGCACGCGCCAACCGGCGCTACCCGGGCAAGGATTTCGGCCTGGTGGTGGACTACAACGGCATGCTGGCTGCGTTGCGAGCGGCGCTGGCGCAGTACGCACTGGGGGACGACTCGGCAGGCACGCCCGAGATCGTGGCGCCATTGCAGGAGCGGGTGGCGGCGCTGGACGATGCGATTGCCGAGGCCGAAGGGTTCCTGCGAGCGCGCGGGTTTGAGCCGAGGCGATTGATCGGTGCCAAAGGCTTTGTACGCATCGCCGCATTGGCCGACGCCGTAGAAGCCATCAATTCGCCTGCGCCCTCGCCTGGCAGCGACACGCCCGCTGCGCCAGGCCCGGAAGACAAACTCGCTGGTGCCGACCATTCAAGGCAGCGCTTCGAGATCCTGGCCCGTGCGATCTTTCTGCGCTTCAAAGCCCTGGTGACCGAGCCGACCGTGCACCTGTATGCCGACCGGCACGACAACATCGAAGCGATCTACAAGAAACTCTCAGAGAAGCGCGACGACGCTGACATCACCGACCTGCTGAAGGCGCTACACCGCATCGTCAACGAAGCGATCAAGGCCGACGCGCCCGGCGCTGACCAGGCACAGGGGCTGACCGTGGACCTGTCGCGCATCGACCTGGAGAAACTGCGCGACGAGTTCGCCAAGAAGGTCAAGCACAAGGCCACGGCGATCGAGGACATCAAGGCGCTGGTTGAGCGAAAGCTGGTGCTGCTGCTGGCCCAGAATCCGACGCGGATGAACTACGAGATCAAGTACCGCGAGATCGTGGCGGCCTACAACCTGGACAAGGACCGGGCGACCATCGAAGAGACCTTTGCTCGAATGATGGAGATCGCGCAGGGCCTGGACGACGAGCAGCGCCGTCACGTGCGCGAAGGCCTGAGCGAGAGCGAGCTCGCCATCTTCGACCTGATGCAGAAGACCAACCTGGCCGCCACCGAACGCGAGCGCCTCAAGCAGTCAAGCCGCGAGTTGCTGGCCGAGTTGCTTCGCATCATCGCGCCGCTGGACCAGTGGACCGAGAAGCAACAGACCCGAGCTGAGGTGGAGACCGTCATCCTCGACCAGGTCTTCCTGTTGCCGGAGCCGCCCTACACGCCCGACGACAAGGACGCCATGGCCAAGATGTTGTATGCGCATGTGTGGCAGCAGAGCAGGGGCGGCCGATTCGGCGTCGATGCACCGAGAGCGAGCTAGTGCGGGGTGCAGCGAAACCCCACATTTGAGGGGTATTCAAGCTGAATCGTTAATCTGACGATTCGCAGTGCGTGTACAGTCAAAAGGTTAAGCGCACGAGGGTGCGTGCTTGCGGATTTGGTACGCGAGAGGCCCCAGGCTCGCGTCCAAAACCAACTAAAGGAAGCAGTCGCAGCGTTTGCTTCGCCACCAATGAGCCTTGAGCACCTCTATCCCTACGCGGGCCACCATGCGATCCAAAGTGCGATTGCTGTTGTAGAGTGGGCTGACGGCGCCGGGGGTGGAGTGCTGCCGCCGGAGAATCTGGCTGCCCTTGTCGCGGTGGCAGGGATACGGCTGAAGGAGCTGGGTTTTCCTGACCAAGAGCCCGTGCAGGTGATGCAGATGGCCATCGGCCAGGGTATCCCGGCAGGAGGGGGGCAGACCATAACGCTTGGCGGTTTGCGTGCCAGTAAGAAAGGCAATGCCCCCGGAACGCAGGCCCGCAGCGTGATGCTGACGCGAGAGAACTTGCTGGTGCAGATCAACGACTACACGCGCTGGTCAAAGGTTAGGCCGGACATCGAGCAATGCCTGCAGCGACTGCTTCCGCTTGTGGGCGAACACAGAGCCGTTCGCCGTATCAATTTGCAGTTCAATGACGTTTTCCGCTGGCGGGCCAACCCTGCAGACCTGCACATGAGTGAAGTGTTCCGCAAGGTAAGCCCTTGGTTGCCTGCGCATGTGTTCGAGGTGCCGTCGTTCTGGCACTCACACCACGGCTATCTGGCTGAACGCACAGCGCCGATCACCTGCCAGCAGTTGAACAACATCAATGTTAGCTATGGGCAGCAGGACGGTGAACCCACCGTGCAAGCCGTGCTGGCCCACCAAGGCGCCATGCCGGTGGCTGCGCCCCTGTGGGTGAAGACGGCTGAAGATGTACGCCCCGTGATGGAACTGTTGGATGCCTTCCATGCTGACAATAGCAGCATCCTGGCCGACATCTTCAGCGACGAAGTGCTACAACGCATCAAGTTGAAAGTTCCCAGAGCACAAGGAGTCTGACCATGCTGATCGACCCCCTGACGCTGCTTGTTCTGCCCACGATGGTTGGCATGCTGGCGACGGCACGCCCGCAATTCGAGCACATGGAGCAGAAGTACCTGCCGCTGACACGTACCCAGTTCATCGGCCCGGACGAAGGGCTGATGATGCGCGCGCCGGCGCAAACCGAAATCAAGATCCGCGACGGGGCCGGCCGACCCGGTGACTTGCTGGCCAGCCTGCGCGCCGCAATTGCAGGTTATGGCGATTTGCAAGATGGTTGGAACGGTGAGGACAGCCGCCCGCCTACCCCTGCAGCGATCGCAGCAGCGCAAGCGTTTCTTTTGTCAATTCCCCCGGGTATGCCGTTTCCCAAGCCCATGCTTACCAGCACCGGGGCGACTGAATTCTTCTGGGATATGCACACCGGTGCCTATGCAGACATGAGCTTCGACGCAGACGGCATCGGTTCCCTGTTTACGCGCTCGCCCACCGGCGAAGAGTTCTTCGCTGACGGTTTGGCACCTGACTTCGCGCGGCTGCCCGACGTTGGCGTTCTTTACGCATTGCTCGCGCCTCACTTGATGCAGCAAGCCGCTTAACGGCGCGCAATCGTCGGCCTATGGTGTTGTCGCAGCCGCTCCCGCCGTTCGGACCTGCGTTCGTGCAATACGTACAGTCGCTGACCCCCGAGCAGCAACGGGAGCTGGAGACACTGAGGGTTTCGCCAAACTCGCCGGGGCCGGTACAGGACGCCGAAGTGGTGGTGCGCGCGATTGACCAGCCCCTGCACTTTGCCGACGGCGAATTTACGCCTGCGGCGTTCACCGATTGCGCGAGCGTTGGCTTGTCAGTCGACCGCCTCGCACATTGCACTCTAGAGCAGGCATGGGACGGCGCGGAAGCCCGCTTACGCATTTGGCACAGCAACCGGGCGGTAGCTGGGAAAGAGCAGACGCAACGCCAAGTCATAGCCTTGACGGCGTTTGCAGTGGCAGAGTTGCGGGTCATGCGCGTGGGCCTGAACTCCAATTCCAGGCAAGCCATGGGCGTGTTTGACACTGCCAGGGCCAACAACCCAGCCCACGCCGACGTGGTGATGCTGGTGGCGGGCAAGCCCGCTGAGCGCAGCTTGAGGCACTCTGTCTACGCGGCAGCCAAGCGCGACATTCGGTTTAAGCCCGCGTCCTGTTAGACCGGTTGATGGTGGTCTTTATAGGGGCTGCTCTAACCTAGATCCGGCAGATACCCGTCGCCGCAAGAACTGGAGGGGATCGCCTCAAGCGGCAGACACCACTTGAAGCGAGGGCTTGTCTTCGGCCTTCGGTACAAACTGAATCCCAGCCTGCTCCAACATCCAGGCCTCGATGCGCTCATGGTGCATGCGAAGCATGTCGAGGGGTCGCACGCGGTAATGCTTCTCAGCGATGGCGCTGGGCTTGTGGCCCTGAATCTGCGCCACCACGCCCACAGGCACGTCCACCCATTCCGATAGCGTGCCGAAGGACCGGCGCAAGCCGTGCAGGGTGACATGCGGCAAGCCCGCGATCTTGAGGGCGCGCGTGTGGTTCGCCCGTGCGTCCTGCAGCCGGCCACTCGCCGCGCCTGGGCTGGTGAAGACATACGGGTTCTTTGGCCGATGCGGAAGCCAGGACAGCATGTGAGCGACGTAGGGGGTGAGCGGGATGATGCGCTCGCCCTCCACCTTGTCGCGGATGCGCAGCGACTTCCACTGAAAGTCCACGTCCTGCCACCGAAGGCCCGCCAGTTCTTCGCGGCGGGGGCCTGTTAGGAGCAGCGTCTGAAGGTAGGCGGCAGCGACTGGGTTGGGGTCAGCACGCACGGCCTTGAACCACTCGGCCAATTGCTCGCGCTGCAGGGAGTCTGTCTTCGCGGTCGGCTTGCCCAATTTTTCGCGGGTCTTCTTGCTGCGGCAGGCGTCGGGCTGGGCCATCAGACGGTACTCGTCGCTCTCGGCGCACCAATTGAGGAAGGCCCGCAGCAGGCGAAAGCCCAGCAAGGCGCGGGCTGGGCGGGTCTTCGTTTCGCGCGTCACCCAGGACTGCACGGCAGCGGAGTCGATCGCGGCCAGTGGCCGGGTCAAGAGGGGACGCAGTGGGCCGGCGATGGTCTTGCCCGCCGCTCGCTTACGCTGCCTGCCGCCTTCGGTGGCGAAAGCTGCATGGTCGGCGTGGTTCCGCACGCTCCAGTGTGACTTGCGCTCGGCGCAATAGACCTCCCACGCCAGGAGGCCAGTGACTTCGAGCCGCTGGCGTGTGGCCTTGTCGGCGTCACGTACGGCGCGGTCGCTGGCCTCCTGCTCGGCGCGCTCTCGGCGTGGGTCTTTGCCCTCGTCAATGAGACGCTGCAGGCGACGGGCCTGTTCTTGAGCCTTGGGGATCGTGTAGACGCCTCGACCGTCCTCACTCATGGGCTCGCCGATGGTCAGGCGTACGGTCTGCCCATCACGTAGGCGGCCCTGGAAGATGTACGCGCGTGCTCCCTTCGCAGTCACCCGCAGCGCCAAGCCCGGCGCCTTCGAGTCCCACAGGAACGTCTGGGCCTTGTCGGCGGGGCAAGTGAAGTCAGCTAGTCGACCGGCAGTGAAGTTGACCTTGGCCATGTCCGCATCCCCCTCGATGCAATCACCCGCAAACCCATGTAAGCAGCCGTGTAAGCATATTCTACGAACTTCCTTCAACGCCGCCCAACACAAGATGTGGTCGATAGCCCCCGTGATTGCTTGATTTCACAGGTGATGACTATCAATGCTCAACACTTCAAAATCAGTCCGAATAGCCAATCACGCATATTGAAAATCCGCGTGTCGGTGGTTCGATTCCGCCCCAGGCCACCAAACCAATCAACGGCTTGCAGGTGTTCACGCACCGCAGGCCGTTGTGCCTTGTGGGGTGGCTGTGCCATCAGGCGTGGCGGACAGCCAAAGACCGGCTTGGCATGGTGGGCGATGCGGTCGGTACGGAGCGAGGGTGCTGCGCATGTAGGAGTGGCCGCACTGCAGCGTCGGGCAGCGCCTATACAGCTGGTGGCACAGCCCGGTGCAGTGCTCGACGCCGGGTGGCACAGACCATCTCTTCGGGGCCGCCCCCGGCTGCGGTAGGGCCAAGGGGCGTGTGGCCCGCGGCCCTGTGTATCGTGTCGGCGACGATGACCACTGCCTCTGCACCATGAACGACGAAACGCCCCCTGGCACCGTACACCCTCTGCGCTGGATGAAGTGGCCGCTGATCCTGCTGGCCATCGCTGCAGTGGCGGGCCTGCTGTGGCGGGCGCTGCCTGGCGCCGCTTACCCAACCGACTTGTCGCTTATCGGCGTCGGCCGTCCGACGCTGGTGCTGGCGCAGGACGGCAACTACGTCGGCGGCGCCGAGGTGATGGAGTTGATGAACGGCATCCGCGGCGAATACGCCGAGCGCGTGGACTTCCTCGTCGCGCATCTGGGCATGGCTGACGCGCAGGCATTTGCCGGCCGCCACGGTGCGCGCGACGGCACCGTGCTGCTGTTCGCCGGCGACGGTCGCCGTGTCGGCGTGCTTCAGCAGCCGCAGAGCGCCGACGAACTGCGCCGTGCGCTGGCCGCAGCATTCGGCGTCCAGTAGCCCGTTCGGTCCATGAGAATGGAAGTGAAATTGATGCATTCGTTCGTCAGGCCCGCAGCGCTTGAGTCTGCGCGGGCTGCGGCCCTTGAGGCCGCGCCACCCTGATTGCTCAAAGTGGGTTCCGGCTGGTCTGGTCCGGCTGGTTGGGGGGTCTGGGAGTACGATTCCCGGGGCGGGGCGGCCGAATTCCCAGACGTCGGTTGCTAACGGGCAAGTGTTGGAGCGTCAGGCCGGCGCAGAAGTTTGCCTGAAACCTGCGTGTGTACCGGGTTGCTGCTCAACTGTTTCAGGGCCGACAGACGTTGATCGCACCCATCACCGACACTGTGCCGCACGGGCCCAGGCCGAGTGAATCTGGCAGACCGAAGCGCTTGTCTTGGATTGAACAGGCTTCCGCAACGCTGTCGACCGGCAAACGGTTGCAGCTTTGCGGCGACGGAATCAGACCGCCACCGAGGGGAACGACTTGCGAATGAAGGTGTTGATGGTGACCCGGCAGTTCCCAAGGCGAGGAGCCCCCACGACAGGTACCTTCTGTCTGGAGCGAGCGAAGGCGTTGGCCAAGCATGCCGATTTTCGCGTCATGGCGCCGGTGCCGTACTTCCCCAAGTGGCTTCGCGGCGGGCCGGCCCGATGGAAGCGCTGGAGCCCTGTTGAACGCGAGGCCGTGATCGACGGCAGTATCCGCGTCTGCTATCCACGCTATCTGTCGATTCCAAAGCTCGCCACCTGGTTGCAGGGACTGTCCATGGCGCGCAGTGTTCGAAGCGAGCTGCGCAGCCGCTGGGCCGATTGGCGGCCAGACATCATTGACGCGCACTTCGCTTTCCCGGGAGGCTACGCAGCCGCGCGGCTGGCGCAGGACTTCGGTATACCTGTGGTGATCACCTGCCATGGTTCCGATCTACACCTGTACCCGACGATGGCCTTTGTCGGAAAGATGATGCGTTGGGAGTTCGGCAAGGCTGATCGCGTGATTTCAGTCAGCGACCAGTTGCGACGGGCCAGCCGTCAGCTGGGATGCCCAACTTTGAAAGGTTGCAGCAAGAGGTGCTCGATCTCGGCCTGGTCGATGACGTCGTGTTCGCTGGTCGACGCCCGCATCAGGAAATCGCTTTGTGGATGGGCGCGTCGGATTGGCTGTTGGTGTCAAGCGTTCGAGAAGGCTGGCCGACGGTCTATTTCGAGGCCATGGCTTGTGGCCGTCCCGTGCTGACGTCGAATGTTGATTGCGCGAAGCAAGCCATCTGCCAGGGCGCGTTTGGGTCGGTCATCGAACCCCGGACACCCGAGGCCTTCGCCAGGGCCATCATCACCGCCATGCGGATGGACTACCAGCCAGAATTGATCCGGGACTATGCAGAGCTGAACAGCTGGGCACGTTGGGCGGAGAAGTCCATGCGGGTCTTTGACAATGTGTTGGGCATCGAGGCTGACTCGGAGCCGGCCCCGTGGTGTACCTGATTCGCTGCGCAGCCACCCCGACGGGGTGACCGCCGGCTGGCACCCGGTGGCACCGGGTCGGGGCAGGCTGGCGCAGAGACGATCAGTCGCTCAGCTCTCTTCGTAGCGGCGCCCCTGCTGCAGCAGCGCGGGCGTGCCTATGACGCCATTCAAGCCGTCGAAGTCCAGCATCTGCCCACGCCACGGCGCCGTGCTGCCGTGGGCCTTCAGGCTGCCGTAGTAACCGGCCAGCGTGTGCGCCACCGCGCGCGCCGTGCCGCCGGGAAAGATGACGATGCGAAAGCCGCGTTGCGCCAGCTCGTCGGCGCTGCTGATGGGTGTCTGCCCGCCTTCCACCATGTTGGCCAGCAGCGGCACGCGCAGCGCAAAGCGTGCGCATGCCGCTTGCATCTGTGCCGGTGTGCGCAGCGCTTCGATGAAGAGTGCATCGACACCGCAGGCCAGGTAGGCCTCGGCGCGGTCGAGCGCGGCTTCCAGACCTTCCACGGCCAGCGCGTCGGTGCGTGCCAGCACCAGCGTGTCGCTGCTGTGCCGGGCGTCCAGGGCGGCGCGCAGCTTGCCGCACATCTCGGGCGTGGGCACCACCGCCTTGCCCTCCAGGTGGCCGCAGCGCTTGGGGAATGTCTGGTCTTCCAGCTGCACCATCGCGGCCCCCGCACGCTCCAGGCCCCGCACCGTGCGCTGCACGTTCAACGCGTTGCCGAAGCCGGTGTCGGCGTCGACGATGACCGGCGTGGCCACGCGCTCGGTGATGCGCGCCAGCGTGTCGGCCACTTCGCTGTAGGTGGTCAGGCCGACGTCGCTGCGGCCCAGCCGCGTGTAGGCGATGGAAGCGCCTGACAGGTACAGCGCCTCGAACCCGGCCTGCTCGGCCATCAGGGCAGACAGCGCGTCGTACACACCCGGCGCCAGCAGCGCGTGCGGTTGCGTCAGTCGTTGCGTCAGTCGTTGCTTCAGATTCATGCGGAGCCGCCTTGCAGTTGGTGGGCAGCCGTGTGCGCTGCGATGTAACCGCCGGCCACGGCGCTGAGCAGGCCGTTGCCCGACAGATAGCCCCACACCGCGTTGCCCGACACGCCGCGCGCGGCGCCGCCCGCAGCCAGCAAATTGGGCAGTGCGCTGCCATCTTCCCGCAGCACGCGGCAGTGGGCGTCGACGTCCAACCCTCCTTGGGTGTGGAACAGGGCGCCGGTGACTTTGATGGCACAGTAGGGCGCTTGCAGCCGCGTGCCCGCCAGCGTGTGCTGCAACACGGCCGCATCGCAGCCGATCAGCGCTGCGAGTTGGGCCGCGGTGGCCGCGTGCTTGACGGCACCCGCAGCTTCGGCAGCCATGAAGTCGGGGAAGCCACGGCCCAGCGCCAGCAGCCGCTGGTCGAACACGTTGAAGGCGACACCACCGGGCTGCGCCAGCACCTGCACCGCCGCTTCGGAATAGCCAGCGGTTTCGTCATGGAAACGTTGGCCGAGCGTGTTGACCTGCACCCCGCCTTCCATCATCAACGCCCACGTGACGAGCGCACCCTGCGGCACGGCCCAGCTGCCATGGCCCTGGTAGCCACCCAGGTCGGCCAGTCGGGCACCCAGCGCCCGGCCCCAGGCGATGGCGCTGCCGTCGTTGCCCGCGTGGCCGGCGTAGGTGGCGCATCGCATTTCAGGCAGCAGCGCTTGCACCAGGGCGGTGTTGCCGCCAAAGCCGTTGCAGGCCAGCAGCAGCATGCGGCAGGCCAGGTGTTCGACACGGCCATCGGGACGCTGGTAGCCCAGGCCCAGCACGCGGCCGCCGTCGTTGCACCACAGTTCGTGCACGCGGGCCGATGTCAGCAGCAGGGCGCCGGCCCTCTCGGCCGCGGCTTCCAGTGCAGCCACCAGAGCAGCGCCGGTTTTTTGCGGCAGCGTGTGCATGCGCAGGCGCGTGTGGCCGGGGTACAGGAAACCTTGCAGCAATTCAAGTGCCAGACCGTGGCGCTGCTGCAGCGCGTCCAGCGCCGGGCCCGCCGCCTGCGTGTAGGCGGTCACCAGTTCAGGCGCCGCCTGGCCATGGGCTTTGGCCTGGATGTCGGCGGCGAAGCGGGAGTCACTGTCGTCCAGCACGCCCGCCGCGCGCTGCGCCTGCGTGCCGGCGGCGGGAATGAAGCCCGAGGACAGTGCCGTGGAGCCCTGCGGTCGCGCGTCGCGTTCCAGCAGCACGCAGTCGATGCCGGCGTCGCGCAGCATCAACGCCGCAGTCAGACCGCAGGCGCCGGCACCGACGATGGCCACCGGCACTTCAATTGTTTCGGAAGGCAGGCCGCTGGACTTGATGACAACGGGTTCAAAGGGCATGGATCATCCGGTATGCCGGCGGGGCCGCCAGCGCTGCGCGTTCACGCGCGGATCGCCTGGTCGTCGGGCCAATGTGAAAGATCTTTCCGAAGCACTGAGGTCGCATTCAGCTGCCGCGGCTGGTGTGCTTCAGCAGTGCTGCTGCTGGTGGGCATCAGCAGCACTGCGGCTGGTGGGCATCACCAGCACTACGGCTGGTGGGCATCACCAGCCCAGCGTCGATACGGAGTTCATGAACCCGGGCAGCAACCCACGGCGGTCACTCCACTTTGGCGCCTGAGGCGTTGACGACTTTCTCCCACTTCGCGGTCTCGGCCGCAATGACGCGGCCGAAGTCTTCGGGCGTGCCGGCGATGGGCTTGCCGCCCAGCTCGGCCAGGCGCTCGCGCATCCTCGGGTCGGCCAATGCGCGGTTCACCTCGGCATTGATGCGTTCGATCGCGGCGCGTGGAGAGCCCTTGGGCATGCCGACACCGAACCAGGCCGTGGCCTCGTAGCCCGGCACCGTCTCGGCCACCGCCGGCACCCCGGGCAGGCTGGGCTCGCGCCCCTCGGAGGTCACAGCCAGCGCGCGCAGCCGGCCCGACTTGATATGCCCGGCCGATGAAGGCAGGTTGTCGAACATCACCTGCACCTGGCCGCCGATCAGGTCGATGAGCGCCGGGCCCGCGCCCTTGTACGGCACGTGCACCATGTCGCAGCCGGTCATGCTCTTGAACAGTTCACCCGACAGGTGCACCGAGGTGCCGGCGCCCGACGAGGCCATGTTGATCTTGCCGGGATTCTTCTTGCCGTAGTCGATGAACTCCTGGATGGTCCTGGCCGGGAAGTTCTTGGTCACCGTCATCACGTTGGGCACCCGGGTGATCCCGCCGACCGGCGCCATGTCGTTGAGAAACACGAACGGCAGGTTGTGGTACAGCGTCGCGTTGATCGCGTTGGCCGGGTTCACCAGGAACACCGTGTAGCCGTCCGGCGGTGCCTTGATGGCCATCTCGGTGCCGATGTTGTTGCCGCCACCGGCGCGGTTCTCGATGATCATCTGCTGGCCCAGCTTGGTCGACAGGTATTGGC
>JBBQMM010000093.1:0-11676 GCA_038328935.1 Burkholderiales bacterium | reverse complement strand
TGAGCCCGATTGCGCTGGCGCTGCTGATCTTTGCGGTGATGCTGGCGCTGATGGCGCTGCGCACCCCCATTGCGATTGCCATGTTTGCGGCCGGCGCCGCTGGCTATGTGCTGCAGGCCGGCTGGCTGCCGCTGGCCAACTTTCTGAACACGCAAGCCTTTGCGCGCTTTGCCAGCTACGACCTGAGTGTGATTCCGCTGTTCATCCTGATGGGCAACTTCGCCACCCAGGGTGGCATCTCGCGCGCGCTGTTCCAGTTCGCCGCATCGGTGATGGGCCGCTTCAAGGGCGGCTTGGCGATGGCTTCCATCATGGCCAGCGCAGCCTTCGGCGCCATCTGCGGTTCTTCGGTGGCCACCGCGGCCACCATCACGCAGGTGGCTTTGCCGGAAATGCGCAAGCACGGCTACTCCGGACGCCTGGCCACCGGCACGCTGGCCGCCGGCGGCACGCTGGGCATCCTGATACCGCCTTCGGTGCCGCTGGTGATCTACGCCATCCTCACCGAGCAAAACATCGCCAAGCTGTTTGCCGCCGCCATGGTGCCAGGCCTCATCGCGATGCTGGGCTACCTGGCTGCGGTGGCGATCTACGTGCGGCTGGTACCGGGCCAGGCACCGGAACACGCTGAAGCACCGAAGATAAGCGGCCAATCGCTCATGGGCATCGTGCCCATCGCCATCATCTTCGTCATCGTCTTTGGCGGCATCTATGGCGGCGTGTTCACCCCCACCGAGGGCGCCGCAGTGGGCGCTGCGGCGACGTTCGTGGCGGCGCTGCTGAAGCGCGAGATCACCTGGGCCGGCTTCAAGCAGTGTTTCTACGCCACCGCCGAGTCCAGCGCGATGATCTTCATGATCTTCCTGGGTGCCGACCTGATGAATTCGGCACTGGCACTGACGCAGGTACCAGCCCAGCTGAGCAGCGTGGTGCAGGGCTGGGGCCTGCCGCCGCTGGCGGTGGTCAGCGCCATTTTGCTGTTCTACGTGGTGCTGGGCGCGGTGATGGACGAGCTGAGCATGATCCTGCTCACCATCCCCATTTTCTTTCCCATGATCATGGGCCTGGACTTCGGCATGGCCAAGGAAAGCGTCGCCATCTGGTTCGGCATCATGGTGTTGATGACGGTGGGCTTCGGGCTGCTGGCGCCGCCCGTGGGCCTGAACGTCTATGTCGTCAACGCGATGGCCAAGGACGTGCCCATCGCCGAGAGCTACCGCGGCGTGATGCCATTCCTCATTACCGATACGCTGCGCACGCTGCTGCTGCTGTTTTTTCCAGGCATCTCGCTGTGGCTGGTGAAATACGTTGGGTGAAACCCTGACGACTTTACCCGCCCGCACCCGTTAGTTTCAGATCCCCCCGATCCCTGTCCATCCCTACCGGAGACCCACATGAAACGCCGTTCATTTGTCCAAGGTGCAGCCGCTGCCGCGCTGGGCGTGCCCCACCTCGCGGGCCTGGCCCAGCAAAGCGTGACGCTGAAGTTCCACACCTTCATGTCACCCATGAGCAATGTGTGGCTGGGCATGCACAAGCCCTGGATGGACAAGGTCGAGAAAGACTCCGGCGGCCGCATCAAGTTCGAGGCCTACCCCGCGATGCAGCTGGGTGGCACGCCGGTGCAGCTGTACGACCAGGCACGCGACGGCGTGGTCGACGTCGTCTGGACCCTGCCCGGCAACACCGCCGGTCGCTTCCCGCGCATCGAGGCCTTCGAGCTGCCGTTCATGATGAACAACGCCGAAGCCACGTCAAAGGCCTATTGGGAATACTTCCAGACGCAATGCCCGGACGAGTTCAAGGAAACCCATGTGCTGGCGCTGCAGGTGCACGGCCCGGGCGTGTTCCACACCGTCAACAAGCCCATCAAGAGTGCGGCGGACCTGAAGGGCCTGAAAATGCGCGGCCCCACGCGCCAGGTCACCAAGTTGCTGGCCAGCGTGGGTGCCACACCGGTGGGCATGCCGCTGCCGCAGATCCCGGACGCGCTGAGCAAAGGCACCATCGACGGCTGCGTCATCCCCTGGGAAGTGGTGCCGTCGGTGAAGGTGCACGAGTTGACCAAATTCCACAGCGAATTCCCGGCCAACAGCCCGGCGCTTTACACCACCACCTTCGTGATGGCGATGAACAAGGCCAAGTACGAAGGGCTGGCGCCCGACCTGAAGAAGGTGATGGACGCCAACTCTGGCCTGGCCACCTCCGCCTGGCTGGGCAAGACGCAACAGGGCAACGACCCCAACGGCCGCAAGAGTGCCGTTGATCGCAACAACACGATCCACCAATTCACGGCCGAGCAAACCGCTGAATTCGTCAAGTTGTCTTCGCAGATCGACGAAGAATGGGTGGCCGACATGAACAAGCGCGGCTTCAATGGCAAGGCGCTGCTCGATTCGGCCAAGTCGCTGATCAGCAAGCACGCCCGCACCTGATGCGCCGCGCACTCACCCTGCTGGCGCTGGCAGCCGCGCTGATTGTTCCTGCGCACGCGCAGACCGATGCGCTGACCAAGGCCGCCGCTGAAAAAGGCGCCGTGGTCACGGCCAGCGGCCTGGTCTATCGCAGTCTGAAAGACGGCGATGGCAAGGCACCGCTGGCCACCGACACCGTGCGTGTCCACTACCGCGGCACCTTTGTCGACGGCAAGGAATTCGACAGCTCGCACAAGCGCGGCGAACCGGCCAGCTTTCCGCTGAACCGCGTCATCAAGTGCTGGACCGAAGGTGTGCAGTTGATGAAGGTGGGCGGCAAGGCCAGGCTGACATGCCCTGCTGCCATTGCCTACGGCGAGCGCGGCACACCGGGCGGGCCCATTCCGCCCAACAGCGTGTTGCACTTCGAGGTTGAACTGCTGGCCATTTCCCCGCGCTGACCCGGGTTTCGCTCCTTTGCTTATGCCCCCTCGGGGGGCGGCGGCAACGCCGCCCCGGGGTCGCTCTCAGGCAGCGGAAGCGATGCAGACCGCTGCGGCCGATTTCAGCGCTTGCGCAAACGCTGAAACAGCGTTACCGCACCCAGCACCAACGCGCCGGCGAGAAGGCCCGCCACGCCGTCGGCCAGGGTGGGCGCCAGCAGGTTGACGATGCCGGACGTACCGGCCAGGGCGCGTTCGATGGCGTGCTGCAGCATCGGCAGGCCGTGCACCAGAATGCCGCCACCGACCAGGAACATGGCCACCGTGCCGGCCACCGACAGCGCCCTCATCAACCAGGGCGCCAGCCACAAGATGCCGCGGCCCACCGCCTGCGAAGCACTGCCAGCGCGCCGGCTCAGCCACAAACCCAGGTCGTCCAGCTTGACGATGCCAGCCACGAAACCGTACACGCCCACCGTCATCACCACCGCGATGCCACTGAGCACCAGCACCTGGGTGGTGAATGTCGATGCGGCCACCGTGCCCAGCGTGATGGCAATGATTTCTGCCGAGAGGATGAAGTCGGTGCGGATCGCGCCTTTGATCTTCACTGCCTCCAGCGCCACCAGGTCGACGGCGGGATCGACCAGCGCCTGGGTCAGCTCGGCACGTTGCTGTTCGACTTCATCTTTGCTGTGCAAGAACCTGTGCGCCAGTTTTTCTGCGCCTTCAAAGCACAGGAAGGCGCCGCCGATCATCAGCAGCGGTGTCACCAGCCAGGGCGCGAAGGCACTGATGGCCAGCGCCGCCGGCACCAGGATCGCCTTGTTGAGCAGTGAGCCCTTGGCCACCGCCCACACCACCGGCAATTCGCGCTCGGCACGAACACCGGCCACCTGCTGTGCGTTCAGCGCCAGGTCGTCGCCCAGCACGCCCGCCGTCTTCTTGGCAGCAAGCTTGCTGAGGATGGCGACATCGTCCAGCACCGTGGCGATGTCGTCGAGGAGCGCAAGGAGACTGCCGGATGCCATGGGGCCCGATTCTTCCGGCGTTTGACGCCGTGGTGCGGGCCCGCTGTTCACGTGCTTAACGCGCAAACGTTCCATGGTCCCGGGCGCTGCCCCGAATCATGGAACCTGGTGCGGCACTCCCCACGCAATGAAAGCGGTGGACGAAAAAGACCGGGGGCCTGGTGGGCCCCCGGTGAGTCAATCAACGCCCTGCTTCAGGGCAAAGTGGTGTGCAACCTGCGATTCAGGCGGAGTTCAGGCGCATTTCAGGGCGCTCGTTGCCTGTGTCGCAGGCCGCCGACGCACGGCCACCAGCGCCGCCAGCGCCAGCGCGACCAGAGGCGCAGTCGGTGCTTCGGGCACGGTTGCCAGCGCCAGGCGGCCGATCTGCGCGTGCAGCGCTGCTGACGGGTGCAGGTCGTCTGAATACGCCGAACTGCCGCAGTTGGTGGCCACGGCGTCGGGCGCGTAATATTGATTGGAAAACACGCCTCGCGTCAGGCAAGGCGCCGTGATGTTGGTGATGCCGTAGGCGGCGCCCCCGTTGTTGATGGCGTCGTCCATGATGTCCATGCCCAGGCCGAAGAGGTCCATGTAGCGGATGTCCAGATCCACCCCCGTGAGGCCGAAAAACATGTTGTCGAAGCCGGCAGAGGTGGCGGCGAGCGCGGCGTTGAACTTGACCGTGACATCGGTTGAAGCGGCTACCACGTTCATGTTCACGGCTTCCGGCGAGCCGCCCAGGTCGGGCATGCTGGAGATCAGGAAATGGCGCGCGCCGGCCTGGGCCAGCAAGCCGACCGAGTTCACGACGCCCTGCGCAGCGGCGCCGGCGGCCGCAGTGCGGGCAGCGTCGTCGACCGGGTTGGCGCCAGGGTTGGCGCTGCGCGCGTCACGCAGATCGTTGCCACCAGCCACCACCACGTACAGGGCGTTGGGGTCGGCTGCGCGCGACAGCGAAGCCGCGAAGCCGCCGCCGTTCCAGGCTGCCAACTGGCCCAGCAGGCCAGTGGTGGCGCCCGCCGATCCACCGAGGCCGGTGCGAGCACCGCCGTAGGCGAAGTTCTGGCCTCCCGGCGGGCCCAGCGGCGTCACCGTGGTGGGGTCCGTCAGCAGCAGGTTGGCGGACTTCGCTCCCGCTGGCAAGCCCAAGCCGGCAGCCAGCATGTCGACCCAGACGGGGCCGTTGGAAAAGCGACCTTCTGCACTGGGGTACACCGGGAACGGGTTGGGCGTGAACGCCGTGGTCAGCGCCAGCACGTTGCCGGTATCGGACAGGCTGTCGCCGAACACCCACAGGCTGCTGTAGCCGGCTTGCGCGGGCAGGGCTGCCAATGCGCCCACGCACAGCGCAGCGGCGCCCATCACACGTTGAAAAGCTCTTGCCATGCTGGTCTCCAGAAGATCGATTTGGGAAGGTGGAAACGTATCACGCGCAAACCGCTGCCGGCACGTCGCCAGCGCTGGCACTGCGGTATGTACCACCCCGCAAACCGGGGGGAAGGCCGGCCGGCGGCGAGCCTGAACAAAGCACTCAGCGGCGCTTGGTTTTGGCGCCAGTTGCCAGCGGCGCGTCCTGTCCACGCGGTGGCAAACCGGTGTGCTGGGTCAGCAGGCGCCCCTGCGTCACCACCGAGGTGCGGGCGCCGGAGGTGGTGCTGTTCTTGCGCCGCGCACTCACATAGCCCGTGCCGGCCGCCGGCTGGTAGGTGGGGATGAGCTGGTGCTTGCCGTTGCCGATGAGGTCGGCGCGGCCCATGTTCTTGAGTGCGTCGCGCAGCAGCGGCCAGTTCTCGGGGTCGTGCCAGCGCAGGAAGGCCTTGTGCAGGCGGCGGCGCTTTTCGCCGCGCACGATGTCCACTCTTTCGGCGCGGGCCGCGGGCCCGTCGAGCTGTCGGCTGATGCCCTTCAGCGGGTTCAGGCTGGTGTGATACATGGCCGTGGCCGTGGCCATCGGGCTCGGATAGAAGGTCTGCACCTGGTCGGCCTTGAAGCTGTTGCGCTTCAGCCAGATCGCCAGGTTCATCATGTCTTCGTCGCTGGTGCCGGGGTGCGCGGCGATGAAGTACGGAATGAGGTACTGCTTCTTGCCGGCCTCGGCGCTGTACTGCTCGAACATCTGCTTGAAGCGGTCGTAGCTGCCGATGCCCGGCTTCATCATCTTCGACAGCGGCCCGCCTTCGGTGTGCTCGGGCGCGATCTTCAGGTAGCCGCCCACGTGGTGCGTGACCAGCTCTTTCACGTACTCGGGGCTTTGCACCGCCAGGTCGTAGCGCAGGCCGCTGCTGATCAAGACTTTCTTGATGCCGCGCAGCTGCCGCGCGCGGCGGTACATCTTCACCAGCGGCCCGTGGTCGGTGTTCAGGTTGGGGCAGATGCCGGGGTAGACGCAACTGGGCTTGCGGCAGGCGGCTTCAATGGCGGGGCTCTTGCAGCCGATGCGCCACATGTTGGCGGTGGGCCCGCCGAGGTCGCTGATGACGCCGGTGAAGCCCTTGACGCGGTCGCGGATGTCTTCGATCTCGCGGATCACGCTGTCTTCGCTGCGGCTCTGGATGATGCGGCCTTCGTGCTCGGTGATGCTGCAGAAGGTGCAGCCACCGAAGCAGCCGCGCATGATGTTGACGCTGAAGCGGATCATCTCCCAGGCCGGGATCTTGGTGCCGTGGTCGTGGCTGCCGTTTTCGTCGGCGTAGCGCGGGTGCGGGCTGCGCGCGTAGGGCAGGTCGAACACATGGTCCATCTCGGCCGTGGTCAGCGGAATGGGCGGTGGGTTGACCCACAGGTCGCGCTGGGTGGCGCCCGTGCCGTGCGCCTGCACCAGCGCCCGCGCGTTGCCGGGGTTGGTCTCCAGATGGAGCACGCGGTTGGCGTGCGCGTACAGCACCGGGTCGCTCTTCACCTGCTCATAGGCCGGCAGGCGCACCACCGTCTTGTCGCGCGGCGGCAGCTTGACCGCGCCTTGCCTGCGGCTGATAGGCATGGCCACCGGCCTCGCCCCCTCTCCCAGCGAGTGAGTGACTTTTGCCCCCTCTCCCATTGAGTGAGTGACTTTTCCCCCCTCTCCCAGCCAGTGAGTGAGTTTTGCTCCCTCTCCCTTCAAGGGAGAGGGCTGGGGTGAGGGTAAAACGGTGCCGCCGCCCCCTGCCCGCTCAGTGCCCTCAGCGCCCTCTTCCTTCGTGCACACCGCGCCCTGCGAAGCGGCCGCTTCTTCGGTACTCAGGTACGGATTGATGTGATCATCGATGCGCCCCGGCCTGTCGACCTCGGTCGAATCGATGACGAACCAATCCGCAAACGCCGCAGCCTGCGCGCCCGTGCGGCGCATGAACGCGGTGCCGCGCACATCGGTGATCTGCGCCATCGGCTCACGCCGCGCCAGCCGGTGCGTGACCTCGATGATGGCGCGCTCGGCGTTGCCGTAGAGCAGCAGGTCGGCCTTGCTGTCGACGAGGATGCTGCGCCGCACCTTGTCCTGCCAATAGTCGTAATGCGCGATACGGCGCAGGCTCGCTTCGATGCCGCCTATCACCACCGGGATGTCGGCATAGGCTTCCTTGCAGCGCTGCGTGTACACCAGCGTTGCACGGTCGGGACGTTGGCCGCCCAGCCCACCCGGCGTGTAGGCATCGTCGCTGCGGATTTTGCGGTCAGCCGTGTAGCGGTTGATCATCGAGTCCATGTTGCCCGCCGCGACGCCGAAATACAGGTTCGGCCGGCCGAGTGCCCTGAAGGCGTCGGCACTGCTCCAGTCGGGCTGCGCGATGATGCCGACGCGAAATCCCTGCGCTTCCAGCGTGCGGCCGATGACGGCCATGCCGAAGCTCGGGTGGTCGACGTAGGCATCACCGGTGACGATGATGACGTCGCAGCTGTCCCAGCCGAGCTGCTCCATCTCGGCGCGGCTCATTGGCAGAAAAGGGGCCGTGCCCAGCCGCTTGGCCCAGAAGGGCCGGTAACCTGTGATGGCAGGCGCGGTGACGGCAGGCGCAGTGCTGCCGCGCTGCGCGGTCGCGCGCGCGGGCTGCAGGGCCTGGGTTGGGGTTGAAGCCACGGTGGATGTCGCAAGCCTGGTAAACCGCTGATTGTCGGTGCGAAGCGTCACGCGCGCTTGCCGCAGGGCCATGACCGATCCTCAAGTGGGTCGCCAGCGCGTCGATAGCCAGCCCATGGACCAAATCCTTCTCGGACTGGGCGCTGCCGGCGCCGCCTTGCTCATCATCGCCATCGCCGTGGCCGCATGGGAACACCGTCGCCACAGGGCCGAGATGCGCTTGCAGCGGGCGTGGTCGGAAAACACCCGCGAGCTGCTGCAGGCACATGCCAGGGACGTCGATGCCCGCTTGGCCACATTGGCGGCGGCCGTGCATGCGCAACGCGGGCCGGCCCAGGCGCCTGAACAGGCACCGGTGGAGGCGCCGGTGGAGGCGCCAGTACAGGCATCGGACAATGCGCAAGCTGGGGCACCTGCCCAAGCCGCCGCTGCAGCGCCAGCCCAGGCCGCGTCCAAAACCAGCCAGACGCGCATCACCGCAGCCGCCGCGGCACAGGCCGGCATCGCCGCGGCGGCCCTGGCCACCGCGCAAGCGGCAGTCAAAACGGCGGCCAACCAGCCGTGGATCGAGACCGAGCCGATGGTGCTGACATCGCAGGTGCTCACGCCGGAAAGCCACTGGCCCCAGATGCCGGACTTCGACCCTACGATGCCGGCCGAGCTGTCAGAACACTGAGAGCCTCAGTCGGCAGTGGCCCCGGCACTTTCTGCAGTTTCTGCAGTTTCTGCTGCCGCTGCAGCCTCTGCGGCCGGCAACTCTTCGCCCAGGAAGCCACCGCTCTGGTGCGCCCACAGGCGCGCATAGATGCCGCCCGCTGCCAGCAAGCTGTGGTGGGTGCCTTCTTCGACAATGCGGCCCTGGTCCATCACCACCAGCCGGTCCATCGCAGCAATGGTGGACAAGCGGTGCGCGATGGCGACCACGGTCTTGCCTTCCATCAGCTTGTACAGGCTGTGCTGGATGGCCGCCTCGACTTCGCTGTCCAGCGCGCTGGTGGCTTCGTCCAGCAGCAGGATCGGCGCGTCCTTCAACATCACGCGGGCGATGGCGATGCGCTGGCGCTGGCCGCCCGACAGCTTCACGCCGCGCTCGCCCACGTGGGCATCGAAACCGGTGCGTCCCTTGGGGTCGGTGAGGGTCTGTATGAACGGCAGCGCCTCGGCGCGCTCGGCGGCGCGCAGCATCTCCGCGTCGCTGGCCTCGGGCCGCCCGTAGACGATGTTGTCGCGCACCGAGCGGTGCAGCAGCGAGGTGTCCTGCGTCACCATGCCGACCTGCCGGCGCAGGCTTTCCTGGGTCACGCCGGCGATGTCCTGGCCGTCGATGCTGATGCGGCCATGCTCCAGGTCGTACAGCCGCAACAACAGGTTCACGACCGTGCTCTTGCCCGCACCCGAGCGGCCCACGAGGCCGATCTTTTCGCCGGGGCGGATCGTCAGCCGAAAGTCTTGAACCACGCTGCGCGTGCCGCCGTAGGCGAAACCCACGTCCTCGAAGCGCACCTCGCCGTGTGGCACCTGCAGCGGCTTCGCGCCGCGCCTGTCGACCACGCTGCGCGCCTTCGACAGCGTGGCCATGCCGTCCTGCACAGTGCCGATGTGTTCGAACAGGCTGGCCATCTCCCACATCACCCAGTGGCTGATGCCGTTCAGCCGAAACGCCATCGCCGAGGCCGCAGCCACGGCACCCACGCCCAGCGCGCCGTGGCTCCACAGCACCAGGCTCAGCGCCGCGGTCGACGCGATCAGCAGCACGCTGAGAATCTGGTTGACGACCTCGAACCCGGTCACCAGCCGCATCTGCACGTAGGCGGTCTGCATGAACTCCTGCATCGCGCCGCGCGCGAAGTGCGCTTCGCTGCGTCCATGCGAAAACAGCTTCACGGTACTGATGTTGGTGTAGGCATCGGTGATGCGGCCCGTCATCAGCGAACGTGCATCGGCCTGGCTTTTCGCCACCTTGCCCAGGCGCGGCACGAAGTACCACAGCGTCAGCCCATACAGGGCCAGCCAGCCCATGAAAGGCGCCATCAGCCAGGCATCGAAACCACCGACCACGGCCACCATGGTGATGAAGTAGGTCACCACGTAGACGAGGATGTCGCTGAAGATCAGGCAGGTGTCGCGCACCGCCAGCGAGGTCTGCAGCACCTTGGTCGATATGCGGCCGGCAAATTCGTCCTGGTAGAACGACAGGCTTTGTTCGAGCATCTGGCGGTGAAAGTTCCAGCGCAGCCGCATCGGGAAATTGCCATACAGCCCCTGGTACTTCACCAGCGCCTGCAGGGTCGCAAACACGACGCTCGCCACCAGCACCAGCAGCAGCAGCTTCAGCAGGCTGCCGTGCTGCTGCCACAGCGCCTGCGCCGGCGTACGGCTGAGCAGGTCCAGCACATGCGCCATCATGCTGAAAAGCAGCGCCTCGAAGGCGCCGATGGCCGCCGTGAACAGCATCACCAGTGCCAGATAAGGCCGCACCCCTGCCGTGTTGGCCCACACGAACGCGATGAAACGCTTGGGCGGCGGGGGTGGCAAGGCTTCCGGGTACGGATGCACCAGGGCTTCGAAACGTTTGAACAAGGGTCTGGTCCTGGATGTGGTGGCGCTGGATGTAGTGACGCTGGATGCAGTGACAAGTAACGCCGGGCGCGCAGTGGGCGATGAGCAGTGAGCTGTGAGCTGTGAGCGGCAACCCTGCCAAGGTTTTCCCAGCCAAAGGCGGTGCGGCGTTGGCCTTCGGCCCGTCGAGCGGCGTGTGCCCGGCACTGCTGCCGCCAGGGCAACGCGCCTGGCAGGCAGGCGCCCATTATGAAAGACCCGGGTCTCGGCACCCGGGCTTGCGTGGAGTGCCCGGCGTGCGGACAGTCTCTATGATGAACCTCTCCTTCGCATCAACCACACAGCCCATGTTCGACTACATCGTGATAGGCGGCGGCTCTGCGGGTTGCGTGCTGGCATCGCGGCTCAGCGCCAACCCCGACACCAGCGTCTGCCTGCTCGAAGCCGGCACCAGCGACCGCAGCGTGCTCATCCACTGCCCGGCGGGGCTGGCGCTGCTGGCGCAGACCGGCCAGGCCAACTGGGCCTTCAAGACCGTGCCCCAGGCGGGCCTGAACGGCCGTCGCGGCTATCAGCCGCGCGGCAAGGTGCTGGGTGGCTCGAGCTCGATCAACGCCATGATCTACCTGCGCGGCCAGCCGCAGGACTACGACCACTGGGCCGCTCAGGGCAACCCGGGCTGGGGCTGGAGCGACGTGCTGCCGCTGTTCAAGCAGGCCGAACACAACGAACGGGGCGCTGACGACTGGCACGGCACCGGTGGCCCGCTGAATGTGATGGACCTGCGCAGCCCCAACCGCCACGGGCCGCAATTCGTGCAGGCCGCACAACAGGCCGGCCTGCCCCACAACCCCGACTTCAACGGCGCGCTGCAAGAAGGCGCGGGGCTGTACCAGGTGACGCACCGCAACGGCGAGCGCTTCAGTGCCGCCAAGGCCTACCTCACGCCGCAGGTGCTGCAGCGGCCCAACCTGCAGGTGCTGACCGGTGCGCAGACCACACGCGTGCTGCTGGAAGGCCGTCGCGCCGTGGGCGTGGAACTGCGCCAGGGCGCAGCCACACGCACGCTGCAGGCGCGGCGCGAGGTGCTGCTGAGCGCCGGTGCGCTGCAGTCACCGCAGCTGCTGATGCTGTCGGGCATCGGCCCCGGCGCGCACCTTCAGCAGCACGGCATCGAGGTGCTGCACGACCTGCCC
>JBBQMM010000092.1:0-11711 GCA_038328935.1 Burkholderiales bacterium | reverse complement strand
GTCCACGAAGCGCCAGGGGTCGCGCATGAAGGGGTGGCGCCAGTAGCCGCGGGTCCAGGGCTGCGCCACATCCACGTAGACGTTGTGCAGGTGCACCTTGAAAGGCATGTAGGCCACCAGCAGGTTCTTGGCCTGCTGCATCACGGCTGCCCGCTCGGGCCCATCGGGCAGCACGCGCTGGCGTTCAAAAAGGCGGTCGAAGGCGGGCAGCACAAAACGGGGGTCGTTGCTTTCGCTGGCGTTGGGGCCGTAGGCGATGGCCAGGAAAAAGCCGCCATCGGGCGAGGCCGCCGCCCAGTTGTAGCCCCACATCATCAGCGTGCCGGCGCGGCTCTTCTTCAGCAGCTCGGGCCAGGTGGAGATGTCGAATCCTATCTTCAGGCCGATGGCGTCCATGCAGCGCTTCCAAACTTCGTTGCTGCGGCGGTCTTGCTGTGTGCTGCCGCTGGACCGCTGCAGCACCAGCGGCTGCCCGTCGGGCTGTTCGCGCCAACCGTCGCCGTTGCGGTCCACGTAGCCGTACAGGTCCAGCAAGGCCTTGGCCTTGGCCGGGCTGTATTCGGCCATCTCGCTGACGTAGGCGGGGTCGAAACCCGAGGTGTGTGGCGCGATGGTGCTGTGTGCCAGCACGCCGAAGCCACCCAGCACGTGATCGATGTAGGCCTGGTTGTCGAAGCCCAGGCCGATGGCGCGCCGCAGCGCCACCTTCTCCGGCGTGTAGCCGCCTACCAGCGGGTGCTCCATGAAGAAGAAGCTCATGCCCATGTCGGCCTGCAGAGACTGCGCCACGCGCACGCCGCGCTTGGTGAGGTAGGGCGCGGGCCGGCCGCCGGGCGCCGCCAGCGGCCTGAAGTTGGAAGGCACCAGCATGTAGTCGAAGCTGCCGTCCAGAAAGCTCAGCCAGCGCGGCTGGCTTTCTTCCACCACGTCCACCACCACCTCGTCCACCAGCGGCAGCGTCTTGCCGACCACATGTGCAGCCACGGCCTGCGCTTGCGCGGCTGGCGCCGGGTTGCCTTCGTAGCGCAGCGGGCGAAAGCGCTCGTTGCGAACAAACACCAGCCGCGAGCCGCGGCGCCAGCTCTTCAGCTTGAAGGCGCCCGTGCCCACCGGGTGCTCGCCGATGGCGCTGCCATAGGCCTGCACCACCTCACGCGCCACCGCGCCCATGTACACCGGGTCGGCAAACATGTAGATGAAACGGGGGTCGGCCATGCCGAGCGTGATGCGCAGCGTGTAGCGGTCGAGCGCGCGCACACCTTCGGTCTCGGTGTCGTAGTCGAAAGGCTTCTTGTCCTTGATGGCGCGCGCGCGCAGCTCGCTCAGGCCGGGCAGCTTCAGCGACTCGTAGAGGTACAGGTCGCTGGAGTTGTAGGCGGGGTCGTAGAAGCGCTTGATGGCGAACACATGGTCTTGGGCCACCAGTTCGCGCGGCTGCCCCTTGAAGGCGGGGTCGTCGGCGAAGTAGATGCCCGGCTGCAGGCGCACCGTGAACACGCGGCCGTCGCCCGACACCTCGGGCAGTGCCGCCGCCGTGCCCGGCAGCAGCGCCACCGGCCGCGCCAGGTAGTCGTACACCAGCGGCGACTCGAAGATCTGCGCCAGCATCAGGTTGGTCTGGCTGTCGCTGTTGGTCTGCACCGGGTCCATCACCGTTTCGGTGCTCGGGATGACCAGACGCAGGGTCTTGTGCAAGCCTTTCTGGCCGGCCGGTCGGGCCGGCGCCGTGGGCGACAGTGCGGCGCCCAGCATCAGTGCGGGCAGGGATGAATTGACAGTGCGGCGGCGCATGGTGGCGCGAAGGGTAACGCCTGGCGGCGACTCAGGCCGCGGCCCCGGCCATGGCCCCGGCTCTGGCCTGGCGGTAAAAGCTCAAGCCGGCGCCTGCCCCGCCATGAAGACCCGGATGTCGAAGTCGCTGCTGCCTTCGCTCATATAGGCCATCAGGATGCGCCGGCCGTCGGTGCGCACGTTGACCAGACCGTAGACCAGGTCGGTGGCCATGGGCAGCCAGGCCAGGCGCTTGTAGTCGGTGGCTTTGGCACTGGTGGCGAAGCGCGCTTCCAGGGCGCCGGCGTCCTGGTCGTCGCCGGGCGGCGTGGGCGGCGTCGCTGGTGTGCCCGCCGCGCCGCGCTTGCGCAGCGCACGGGCATAGGCCAGCGCCACCGACCGCGCCAGTTCGGTGGAATACAGCAGCGGCGGCAGCACCTCGCCCGTGCCGGCAGGCCGCGGCGGCGCCACGCTCTCGCGGCCGTAGCGCGCGCTGGCGCCCAGCACGCGCGGGCGCGGGTGGGCGTAGTCTTCGTTGTCGCCACTGCTCACCACGGTGGCGCGCGCGGCCATGGCGCGCACGAAGTTCAGGTCGATGTCGTCGCTGCCGTGGTGGCAGCCTTTGGCCACGTCGACCTCGAACTCGGCTGCGCCGTGGCAGGCCAGCAGCAGCGCTTGCGAAGCGCTGTTCAAGTCGCCCGTCAGCAGGATGCGCGCTGCGCCATGGTCCACCCGCAGCACCACCGAGTGGCCGTTGCGTGTTTCGCTCTCGCTGCCCAGCGTGCGCAGGCCCACACCGCCGCCTGCCAGCTTTTCAACCACCGGGCCCAGCACGCGCACGGTGGTCCTGGTCGGTTGACCCGGTTGGCCAGGTTCACCGGGTTGACCACTCTGGCCAGCGTCCGGCGCATAACCCGGCAGCCAGCCCATGCTGTGCTGCAGCCGACCCACCTTGCCAGGCACGGCCCCCACCGCCTGCGCCAGCGCGGCGAAGCCGCTGGGTGCGCCGGTGAAAGGGCGGGCGGGTGATTTGAAATGCGTCTTGCCTTCCAGCAGTTCGGTGATGAAGGTGGCTGCCGCCTTCGGCGCCTTCGACGGCGCGGCCGGCGGGTGCTGCAGCGGCGTGGTACTGGTGTCCTTGCGCGTCGCGCCCAGTTTCGGACTGGCTGCGAAACGGCCCATGCCGCAGTGCCAGAAGTTGGTCACCTCCACCTTGAAGCTGCGCAGGCCCAGCGGGTCGTCGGCCAGCGTGCCCGACAGCACATCCAGCATGCCGCCGAAGTGATCTTCATCGGGGTGCGTGACCACCACGTGGGCCAGCTTCACCAGCGGCAGCCGCAGGTCTTTGACGAACTTCCAGCGCACGAAGTTGGCCGCGCCTTTCTTCGTCATCTGCGCGGCACCGCGCACGCCGGCGTCGATCAGGTGCCAGGCGTCGTCGTGCGGCGTGCGCATCAGCACGCCGTCGCCCTGGCCGACGTCGATGATGTAAAGCTCGAGCAAGCCGGGGTCGTCGTCGGCGCCCACGAAAGCGGCGTCAACCCAGCCCAGTTGACCGCGTGCGCGCAGCTGCACGCGGGTGCCGTCGCGCTTGACCTCGTGCAGGGGGTCACCCCACAGCAGCGTCGCCAAGGTCTTGCCGGCGGCGCTTTTCAGCGGGCACTTGAACTTGCCGGCACAGTCGTTGAGGTATTTCATGGCTGCGGATGATGAGCCGGCCTGCACCGCACATCAAGCACCCAGATTGAACCTGGAAACCGCAGTTGACCGCTTCTCTGCGCTCGCTACACAGCATGCACTCTGGCTTTCGCACCCACGACCACCTTCACCTTTTGGGCGACAGCGCTACGCGCACGACACGGCCGCGTCCTGCTGCAACTTCACATCATGGCTGGGGCCGCTTGCTTTCGTCCATGTCCAGGTACTGCCAGTAGTCCTGCCAGAACAGGGGCCGGCGGTAGCCGATAACCCAAGGGTGCGCCAGGTCGCTGACGAACCGGTGCACGTGGGTCTTGTACGGTGCCTGCACCACGGCCAGGCGTTTCATTTCATTGAACAGCGCGGTGCGCTCGGGGCCGTCGGGCATCACCGACAGCTTGTCGTAGATGGCGTCCATGCGTGCGTCCTTGAAACGCGCCTGGTTCTGGCCGCCGATCTGCTTGCTGTGGTACTTCTGGAACGCGCTTTGACCGTCGGGGTCGGCGGCCAGACCGCCCAGCCCCCACATCATCAGGCTGCCGGCGCGGCTGGCCTTGAGGTTCTCGGGCCATTTCGCGGGCTTGAACTCGATCCTGATCTTGATGTTGTCCATGTCGCGCCGCCACTGCTCGTCGAGCTGGCGGCTGGTCTGGTCGGGCTGCGTGGCCTTGAGCAGCACCAGCGGCTGGCCGTCGGGCATGTCGCGCCAGCCGTCGCCGTTCTTGTCGACATAGCCGTACATGTCGAGCAGCGCCTTGGCGCGGGCCAGGTCGTAGTCGCCGTTTTCGCTCTTGAACCGGGGGTCGTAGTTGTTGGTGTTGGGCACCACCGGACCTTGTGCGCGGATCGCCTGACCGCGCCGCACGAGGTTGATTTCACGCTCCACATCGACCGCCAGGAAGATGGCGCGCCGCAGCGCCACCTTGTCGGCTGTGTAGCCGCCCACCAGCGGGTGTTCCATGTTGAAGAAGGTGTAGGCCGCGTCGGCGCGCACCATGCGGTAGCCCTGGATGCCCTGTCTGGCCAGGTTGGGCGCCACCTTGCCACCGGGCAGGGCCTGCTGGATGAAGCTGGCGGGCACGTCGTCCAGCAGGTCGATGTCGCCTTTCAGGAAGGTCAACCAGCGTGGCTGGTCTTCCTCGATGATGGAGATTTCCACGCGGTCGATGATAGGCAGCCGCTTGCCTTTCAGACGCTTCAGGATGGCCTGACCCTCAACGTCGCCCGCAGCGGGTTCGGCGTCGTACAGCACTTCGCGGTATTCGGTGCTGCGCTCCAGTGCGATGAAGCTGCTGCGCCGCCACTGCACCAGCTTGAAGGGCCCGGTGCCCACCGGGTGGGCCGCAATCTTGTCGCCATAGAACTCGGCGACTTCGCGCGCCACGGCACCCGTCAGGTCGCTGCCCGCCAGCGCACTGGTGATGAAGCGCGGGCTCGGGTCTTTCGTCCGGAACTGCACCGTGTAGCGGTCCAGCGCGCGCAGGCCGTCGATGGGCTTGTCGTAATTGAAAGGCTGCTTCTTGTCGATGGCTTGCTGGCGCAGTTCGGCCAGGCCCAGGAAGTCGAAGGTCGACATCCAGCTCCAGGCCGGGCTCTTGACGGCGGGGTCGGCAAAGCGCTTGAAGCTGTAGACGTAGTCCTCGGCCACCAGTTCACGAGCCTTGCCTTTGAATGCAGCGTCGCTGTGAAAAAAGATGCCGGGCCGCAGCTTCACCGTCCAGGTGCGATATTCATCGGCCGCCACCGGCATGCCGTCGGCGGTGAGCGGGCGCACCTTGGATGGCCGGGCCAACGGGTCGTACTGGTACAGCGCCTCGAAGATGTGCGGCGTGACAGTGCGTGAATAGATGTCGCTGATCTGCGCCGGATCGAAACCGGTTTCGGCCACACGAAAGCTGTAGCGATAGACCTTCTTCGGCGCAGCAGCGATGGCCGCCGTGCTGCCTTGCGCCACCGCCACCGGGCCCGCCAACGCGGCGGCCAACAGTGCCGCCGCGACCGCGGTCAGGCCCGTCAAAACCACCAGGGCCTTCACGGCGCCTTCCCCAGCGCCTGCTGACGCTGCACGGCGTCGACATCCACATATTTCCAGAACTCACGCACGAAGATGTTGCGGCTGTAGCCCACCACCCAGGGCTGGGCCAGGTCATTGAAGATGCGGTGTACGTGCACTTTGTAGGGCATGTAGGCGACCATCAACCTTTGTGCGTCCTGCATCAGCGTCATGCGCTCGGGGCCGTCTGGCAGCACGCGCTGCTGCTCGTACAGCGTGTTGAAAGCCGGCAGGTTGAAGCGCGCGTGGTTGGCGCCGCCCTTGTTGGGGCCGTAGCCCAGCGCCAGGAAGGTGTCGCCATCAGGGGCGCCAGCGCTCCAGCCCACGCCCCACATCATCAGCTTGCCGGCGCGGCTGGCCTTCAGGTTTTCCGGCCACTTGGCGACCTTGAACTCGATATTGATGTTGACGGCGTCCATGTTCTTCTTCCACTGCTCGTTGAGCTGGCGGCTTTGCTGGTCGGGGCTGGTGGCGTACTCCAGCAGCAGCGGCTTGCCGTCGGGCAGGTCGCGCCAGCCATCGCCGTCACTGTCCACGTAGCCATGCAGGTCCAGCAGGGCCTTCGCGCGGGCACGGTTGAAGCTGCTCATCTCCGTCTTGAAGGCGGGGTCGTAACCCCAGGTCTGCGGCGCCACCGGGCCTTGCGCCGGCACGGCCTGGCCGCGGCGCACCAGGCGGATTTCGCGCTCCACGTCCACCGCCAGGCTGATGGCACGGCGCAGCGCCACCTTGTGCGGCTCGTAGCCGCCCACCACCGGGTGCTCCATGCCGAAGTAGCTGACGGACACGTCGGCGCGCGGGTAACGCACCCGCGTGATGCCTTTCCTGGCCAGGTTGGGCGCGAGCTGGTTGTTGGGCAGCTCGGTGGGCGCAAAGTCGGCGGGCAGCTGGTCCATCACGTCGGCTTCCTGGTTCAGAAAGCTCAGCCAGCGCGGCTGCGATTCTTCGATGATGGCAATCTGCACCTCGTCCAGGAAAGGCAGCTTCCTGCCCTTGAGCTGCTGCGCGATGGCCTGCAGGCGCGCGTCACCAGCCGGTGCTTCTTCGTTGTAGAACACGTCGCGGTAACCCGGGTTCTTGGCCAGCACGATGCGTGAGCTGCGCTTCCAGCTTTTCAGCTTGAAGGGGCCCGTGCCGACCGGGTGTTCACCGACCTTGTCGCCATACATCTCCACCACCTCGCGCGCCAAGGCGCCAGTGAAGCTGCTGTCGGCCAGGTTGTACAGAAACCGGGGCGAAGGCGTGCCCAGCTTGATCTGCAGCGTGTAGCGGTCCAGCGCTTTCAGGCCCTCCACGGGCGCGTCGTAATCGAAGGGCTTTTTTTCGTCGGTGATCTTCTTGCGCAGTTCACTCAAGCCCAGGATCTTGGCGTTTTCCAGGAGATACAGGTTGGCGCTCTTCCAGCGCGGGTCGTAGTGGCGCTTCAGGCTGTAGACATAGTCCTGGGCCGTCAGCTCCCGCTTCATCTGGCGACCATCCGGCCCCTTGAAGGCCGGGTCGTCGGCGAAATAGATGCCGGGCTTGATGCGGAAGGTGAAGGTCTGGAAGTTGTCGGCAATCTCGGGCATCGCCGCAGCGGTATTGGGCCGCATGCGGAAGGGCCGCGCCAGGAACTCGAATTCGAGCAGGCCGTCAAAGATGCCGGCCACCACAGTGCGTGAATACAGGTCGCTGATCTGCGCCGGGTCGAAGGTGGTTTCTGCAATCAGAAAGGCATAGCGCAGGGTCTTGGCAGGTGCGGCTGCCGGCGCTGTCTGCGCCTGCAGGGGCAGCGCGGTCAATGCGGCAGCCGCCAGGGTCAAGAGCAGCGCGGCATGACGCAATCGGTTGTGCAGGCGTCTGTGCAGGCGGTTGTGCAGGAGGCGGTGCAGATTCATCTTCAAAAGTCCTCGGAATTTCAGGGCGCGGGCCGAGTGTCGTCCACATCCACATGGCGCCAGAAGTCGCGCATGAAGGGGTGCGGCACATAGCCGCGCACGCGGGGCTGCATCAGCCAGGTGTTGATGTCGTGGCCACTGGCCTTGTAGGGCATGTAGGCCAGGCTCAGCTTCAGGCCCTGCTGGATGAGTGCGTTGCGCTCGGGGCCGTCGGGCAGCACGCGTTGCTGCTCGTGGATGGCGTCGAAGGCCTTCAGGTCGAATCGCGCTGCGTTGCTCTGGCCTTTGTTGGCGCTGTACAGCAGGTCCATGAAGTAGCTGCCGTCAGGGATGGCGGCGCTCCAGCCGGTGGTCCACATCATCAGCTTGCCGGCACGGCTGGCCTTGATGTTTTCGGGCCAGGCGCCGATGCGAAAGTTGATTTTCACACCGATGGCGTCCATCGATGTTTTCCAGTGGCCCTGCCATTGGCGCGCCAGCTGGCTGGGCTCGGTGTTCAGCTCCAGCACCAGCGGTTGGCCGTCGGGCTGCTCGCGCCAGCCGTCGCCGTTGCGGTCGACATAACCCACCATGTCGAGCAGCGCCTTGGCGCGGATGGGGTCGTAGACGCTCATCTCCGACTTGAACACCGGGTCGTAGCCGCTGACCTGCGGCGGCATCACGCTTTGCGCCGGCAACAGCTGGCCGTGGCGCATCAGCGCAATCTCGCGCGGCGTGTTGTAGGCCAGCGCCAGCGCACGGCGCAGCGCCACGCGCTCGGGCGTGTAGCCGCCGACCATCGGGTGGTCCATGTTGAAGTAGACATGGCGCGTGGTGGGGTTGACGACCCGGCGCATCTGCACGCCGCGCCTGGCCAAGTGCGGCGCCAGCACACCATTGGGTGCCGCGGTGCTGACAAACTCGGCCGGTACCCACAGCAGATCGAGCTCGCCGTTCAAGAAGGCCAGCCAGCGCGGCTGGGCTTCTTCGATGATGGCCACCTCCACGCGGTCCACCAGCGGCAGATGGCGCCCACGCAACTGCTGCGCGATAGCCTGACCCACGGCGTCGTCGGCGTTGGGTTGTTCGTCGTGCACCGTGTGCCGATGCAACGGGTTGCGCTCCAGAACGATGCGCGAGCCGCGCCGCCACGCGCCCAGCTTGAAGGGGCCGGTGCCCACCGGGCGCTGCATGGCTGCCTTGGGGTCGGCGTCGAACTCGATCACCTCGCGCGCCACCGCGCCACTCTGCGCTGGCGTCGCCAGCACATAGGGCAGGCGCGGCGCAGGGTCGCGCACGCGCAGCTGCAGCGTGTAGCGGTCCAGCGCCCGCACGCCCTCGACTTCCACGTCGTAGGGGAATGCCGTCTTGGTGTCGAGCGAGCGCTGGCGCAATTCGTTCAAGCCCAACAGCCCGGCGCCCTGGTAGTGAAACAAAGAAGGGCTGCGCACCGCAGGGTCGTAGTAGCGCTTGATGCTGTACACATAGTCAGCGGCCACCAGTTCACGCGGCTGCCCCTTGAAGGCAGGGTGGTCGCTGAAGTGGATGCCCGGCTTGACGCGAAAGACAAAGCGCGTGTGGTTATCGAACACTTCCGGCATCGACACCGCCGTGTTGGGCTTCAGGCGCACCGGGCGCGCAAGGTAGTCGTAGGTCAGCAGCGAATCAAAGAGGCTACCGACGATGGCGGCCGAGACCACGTCGGAGATCTGCGCCGGGTCGAAACCGCTTTCGCTGCCCTGAAAGACCACGCGCAGCACCTTGCCGCCTGAAGCGGCAGCCGGCCCCTGGTCTTGCGCTGCCGCAGCGCCGCCTTGCCCGGCCACAATGGCAGCCGCCAGCGCCCACACTGCCAGCGCCCACACTCTCAGGAAGGCTGTTCGCCAGGAGCAGCTGTAGAAACGGTCGAGGGACACGGAGCGCAAGCAGCAACAGATCAGAAAGGTTCAGCCGCAGCGGGAGCCGCGACAAGCGGAAGTCTAGGGTCGATGCGGGCACGGTGCTTGCACGTGTACACCCGCGGCTCAGGCTCAATGCACCCGCCATGCACCCGCCATGCACCCGCCATGCACTCGCATCGCACCCGCATCGCACCCGCAAACCAGGGGGGAAATCACCCGAGGCGGGCCTGCGGTCAGCCCCCTACACTCGCCCAACTCTCTTTCCCCGGGGCCCTGGGCCATGAGCCGAGGCCCCTGAACCCGAACGAAGCAACATGGCCGCCTACCTGATACGTCGCCTGTGGCAAATGATCCCCACGCTGGCGGGGGTGGTGCTGCTGGTGTTTTTTCTCTTCAAGTACTTTGGCGGCGACCCCGCTGAAATCCTGGGCGGCCAGAACGCCAGCGCCGACCAGATCAAGGCCATCCGCCAGCAGCTGGGCCTTGACGAGCCGGTGTGGGTTCAGTTGTGGATCTTCGTCAAGCAGATCCTCACCTTCGACTGGGGCAAGAGCTGGGCCACCAACGAAGCGGTGAGCAACCTCTTCGCCACCCGTCTACCGGCCACGCTGACGGTGATGATCCCTATCCTGGTGCTGGACGTGCTGCTGGCGCTGCCGATCGCGATGTGGGTGGCCTACCGCCGCGGCAGCCTGACCGACCGCGTCATCATGGTCGTCACCACCATCGCGCTGTCGATCAGTTTTCTGGTCTACGTGATCATCGGCCAGTACGTGTTCGGCTTTCAGCTCGGCTGGTTTCCGGTGCAGGGCTGGAGCGACAGTTTGTGGACCAACCTGATCACCTACGCGCCGCTGCCGGTGCTGCTGGCGGTGATGGTGGGCCTTGCGCCGCAAACGCGGCTGTACCGCAGTTTCCTGCTCGACGAACTGGGCCAGGACTACGTGCGCACCGCGCGCGCCAAGGGCATGACCGAACGCGTGGTGCTGTTCCGCCACGTGCTGCGCAACGCGATGATTCCCATCCTCACCAACATCGGGCTGCAACTGCCCGGCATCTTCGTCGGCAGTTTCCTGATCGAGGTGTTCTTCAGCATCCCCGGCATCGGCCGCGAGGTGTTGCTGGCGGTGAACCGCAGTGACTTCCCGGTCATCCAGGCCGTCACCATTTACCTGGCTTTGCTGACGATGTTCATCAACTTGCTCACTGACGTCGCCTACAAGATTGCTGATCCACGGGTGGTGCTGAAATGAGCGCCGTCATCTCGGCCGACAGCGCCGGTGGCAGCGCGCTGCAAAGGAGCGAAGGTGTCTGGGCTGCTGCCTGGCGCCGCTTCAGAGGCGACCGCGTGGGGCTGGTGTCGCTGGTCATCGTGGCCGCCTTCATCTTGCTCATCATCCTGTCGGCACTGGGCCTGGTGGCCAAGAACTGGCAGAACGAGGTGGGTGTGCCCAACGCGCCGCCCACCTTCATGGGCCCGGCCGCGCCGCAGGCCGTAGGCGCCATCGAGACCCCCAAGGGACCCAACGTCGACCTGAGCGACATCGACCCACTGGCGCCGCGCTACAAGGAATGGGAAGAGCGTGCCAAGGCGTTTCAGACCACCGAGACGGTGAAGTCCGAGACGCTGCCTTTCGGTGGCGACCGCCTGGGCCGCGACGTGCTGCAAAAGGCCGTCAAGGGCACCGAGATCAGCGTCTTCGTTGGCGTCATGGCTGCCTTGTGCGCGACCGTGCTGGGCACGCTGCTGGGCGCCTTTGCGGGCTACTTCGGCGGCAAGGCGGGCGACTTCCTTGAATGGGTCTACAACGTCTTCGAGTCCATCCCCAACATCCTGCTCATCTTCGCTTTTGCAGCGGTCGCCGGGCGCGGTGTGCAAAGCGTGGTCATCATCCTGGCGCTGACCGGCTGGACGGGCATGTACCGCCAGGTGCGCGCCGAATTCATCAAACACCGCAGCCGCGAATACGTGCGCGCCGCCGAGGCCATCGGCGCCAGCAACGCCAGCCGCATGTTCCGCCACATCCTGCCCAACGTGAGCCACGTGGTGCTGGTGCGCATGGGCCTGCTGACGGTGGGTTTCATCAAGAGCGAAGTGATCCTGTCCTACCTGGGCCTGGGCGTGCGCGTGGACCAGGTGAGCTGGGGCACCATGCTGGCCGAAGCACAGAGCGAGCTGATCCTGGGCCACTGGTGGCAGCTGGTGGCGGCCACGCTCTTCATGGCGGTGTTTGTGACCGCGTTTTCATTGATGGCCGATGCGCTGCGCGATGCGCTCGACCCGAAGTTGCGGGGGCTGGAATGACCGCGACTTACGCCCTCTCCCTCAAGGAGAGGGCGGGGATGAGGGTGAATGCCAGCCCCCTGCGCAACCCGGCCCCCACCCTCACCCCAGCCCTCTCCCGCCAGGCGGGAGAGGGAGCAAGGCAGTGA
>JBBQMM010000091.1:0-11766 GCA_038328935.1 Burkholderiales bacterium | reverse complement strand
TGGAAGCCGCGCTGGTGGCGCGCCGGTACGCGCCGACGGTGCATGCCTGCGCCACCAAGGGCCTGACCGGCCACGCCATGGGCGCGGCCAGCATGCTGGAGACGGTGGTCTGCCTGCTGGCGCTGCAAGGCCATGGCCGCGCCGGCACGGCCCAGACCCTGGCCGCCGACCCGGCGTTCGGGCCGGTGTTCGCCCAGCAGCTGCGGCTTGCACCCGGGGCCGGGGCGGCGACGCTGGCAGCCAACCATTCCTTCGGCTTCGGCGGCAACAACTGCGTGCTCTTGTTCGGCGTGGCGGCCGCATGAAGGCGCAGCGCCTGTACGTCGACGGCATCGCGCTGTGGTCACCGGCATTGCCCGGCTGGGCGCTGGCCCGGCCCGCCCTGCGCGGCGAAGCTGTGGCCAGCGCCACCGCAGAGGCGCCGCCCGTGCAACGCCCCAGCCCCGCGCTGCTGGCTGCCAACGAACGCCGCCGCGCGCCGGACTCGGTGCTGGTGGCGCTGGAAGTGGCCAGCCAGGCGCTGGCTGACGCCGGGGGCATCGTCGGGGCCGGCACCGACGATCTGGCCAGCGTGTTCGTGTCGAGCCACGGCGACCTGCCCATCACCGACGCGATGTGCACCACGCTGGCCAGCAACCCGCGGCTGCTGTCGCCGACGCGCTTTCACCACTCGGTGCACAACGCGGCGTCCGGCTACTGGGCCATCGGCAGCGGCAGCCGCGGCCCGAGCACCGCGCTGTCGGCGCACGAACACAGTTTTGCCATCGGCTGGCTGGAAGCGGCCAGCCTGTGCGTGGCCGAACAGCGGCCGGTGCTGCTGGTGGCCTACGACACTGCCGCTTGCGGCGGCCTGGGCAGCGTCAACACCAGCCGCGGCCTGTTGGGCGTGGCGCTGCTGCTGGCCCCCGTCGCCGGGCCGCGCACGCGCTGGCAGGTGCAGGGCGCGCTGCGCGCCGGCACCGCGCCGGCGCACACGCTGCGCAGCCCCGCCGCACGTGGGCTGGCGGACAATGCGATGGCGCAGGCGCTGCCGCTGTTCGAGGCGCTGGCGACCGGGAAGCACGCCACCTTGTCGGTGGCTGCTTCGGCAGGCACCCGGCTGGAGCTGGCCCTGACGCCGATGCCGATGCCGGCCATGACCGTGCTCGATGTGCAGTCACCTTGAACCTACCTGTCCATTTCTGACCATGCAAGACCAAGCCCAAGCCCACGCCCCCTCCGAGCCCCACCCCCAGCCCGCAGCCGCAGACCGGATTCCCGTGACCAGCAGCCATGACGTCGTCATCATGGGGGGCGGCCTGGCCGGCCTCACGCTGGCACTGCAGCTGCGCCAGCGTCTGCCCGACCTGGACGTGCTGATCGTCGAGCGGCGCAGCCACCCCGTGCCCGAGGCCTGCCACAAGGTGGGCGAGTCGACGGTGGAGATCGGCGCCCATTACTTCGAGCAGCTGCTGGGTCTGCAGCCGCACCTGATGGACAGCCAGCTGAAGAAATTCGGCTTCCGTTTCTTCTTCAGCGAAGGCCAGACCGACATCACCCGGGTCACCGAGCTGGGCGCCAGCACCACGCTGCCGGCCGGCAGCTGGCAGATCGACCGCGGCATCTTCGAGAACTTCCTGGGCCACGAGGTGCAGCGCCGCGGCCTGCGTTTCGTCGACGGCGCCACCATCCGCAGCGTGGCGCTGGCAGATACCGCCGGCCAGCCGCATCGGGTGGGCTGGCAGGGTGCCGATGGCCGCCTGCACGATTCGTCGGCACCCTGGGTGGTGGACGCCAGTGGCCGTGCCGGGCTGCTGAAAAAGAAGCTTGACCTGGCGCAAGACAACGCCCACGCGGCGCATGCGGTGTGGTTCCGCGTCGGCAAACACATCAAGGTCGATGAATGGTCGGCCGACCCCGCCTGGGCGGCGCGCTGCGTGGCGCCCAAGCGCTGGCTGTCCACCAACCACCTGGTCGGCGCCGGCTACTGGGTGTGGTTGATACCGCTGTCTTCGGGCTCGCACTCGGTGGGCATCGTGGCCGACCCGCGCCTCCATCCATTGGAGCGCATGAACACCTTCGAGCGCGCCATGCAGTGGCTGCAGGAGTTTCAGCCGCGCCTGTTTCAGGACATGGATGGCCTGCGCGACGAGCTGCAGGACTTTGCTTTTTTCAGGCGTTTTTCTTACGACTGCAAGCAGGTGTTTTCGACGCAACGCTGGGCGCTGGCGGGCGAGGCCGGGCGTTTTCTGGACCCCTTCTATTCCCCCGGCAGCGACTTCATCGCGCTGGGCAACACCTACATCACCGAGCTGGTGGCGCGCGACCGTGCGGGCCAGCCGCTGGCGGCGCACACGCAGCTCTACGAACAGATCTTTCGTTCCTTCTACGACAGCACGCTGGCCTTGTATGTCGACCAGTACGCGCTCTTCGGCGACCCCGAGGTGCTGCCGGCCAAGATCATCTGGGACTACACGCTGTACTGGAGCCTGCTGGCGCAGCTGTACTTCCACGGCCGCGCCACTGACCTGAGGGTGCTGTCGCACCTGCGCAGCGAACTGGCCATCTGCCAGCGCCTGAACCTGGCGGTGCAGACCTACCTGCGCGACTGGGGCGCGCACAGCCAGAAGCGCAACCTGCCGGTGATGCTGGACCAGGCGGCGATGCCCTGGCTGGTGCAACTCAACGGCAGCCTGCTCGACACCCTGGACGCCGACGCTTTCGTGGCCCGCCTGCGCCAGGCCACGCAGCGGCTTCGCGAGCTGGCCACCGAGCTGCTGCAACGCGGCAGCGCCGACTACCCGGCGCTGGACGGCAGTGGCCTGCAGGCTGCGCTGGACGGTACCGGTGGGGCGCTGCAGGGCGCGCAAGCGATGCTGTTTCCTTCGGTGGCGGAGTTGCAGTTGCGGTTGGATAGGGAGTCGCAGTCCCAGTCGCGGGCGCATTCGCATTCGCAGTCGCGGCCGAAAGCGAGTGAAGAGCTGCAGCTCGTGGTCTGAAGTCCATCGCCTGGCATGCGCAGATTTGGCCGCAACGACTCGGTCGCGACGAGCCGGTCGCACAGCCAGGACCGCGAGCGACCGCAAGGACGGGTTCCGCCCACTGCTCTGGTTGCGCCGCCTTCGTGCAGCCGACCGCAGGCGGCGCCCTTGCGGACTTGCGACCCGTGCTCAGCCACCATGAACGAAGGGCGATGATGGAAGCCAAGTGGCTTGAAGACTTTCTCAGTGTCGCGCGCACCGGCAGCTTTTCGCTCTCGGCCGCCGAGCGCCACATCACGCAGTCGGCCTTCAGCCGGCGCATCAAGTCGCTGGAGCAGTGGGTGGGGGTGGCGCTGATCGACCGCTCGTCCTACCCCACGCGCCTGACGGCTGCGGGGCAGCGGTTCCACACGGCAGCACGCGAGGCCACGGCTTCGCTGCTCAACACACGGCAAGAACTGCGACATGCAGCGCGGGCCGACCGCCGCTTGTTGCGCATCGCCACGCAGCATTCGCTGGCCAGTGGCTTCCTGGCGCGCTGGCTCGCCACGCTGCCACTGGCCCGCACCTGCACCAGCAGGTGCGGGCCGACAACCTGCACGACTGCGTGCGCGATCTGGAAGAGGGCGGCGTCGACCTGCTGGTTTGCTATACCCATCCGGGCCTGCCGTTGGAGCTCAGCGCCGAGCGCTTCCCTTCGCTGACGCTGGCCCAGGACGTCCTCACCCCCGTGTCGAAGGCCGGCGCTGACGGCCGTCCGATGCACGCGCTGAGGCAGGGCGCTGCCGGCGCGGTGCCCTGGCTGAGCTACAGCGCCGACGCACAGCTGGGTCGCATGGCGGCTCTGGCGCTCGACACGGCCGAGCCGCCGCTGGCCGTGCATCCCGTATTCGAAAGCGCGCTGGTCGAAGCGCTGCGGGCCACGGCGCTGGAGGGGCTGGGTGTGGCCTGGCTGCCCGGCAGCCTGATCACCGATGACCTGAACCACAAGCGGCTGGTGCGTGCCGGCCCGGCGTCGCTGGACGTGCCTTTGCGCGTCCGCGTCTTTGCCGAGCGGTCGCTGATCACCGGGCGCTTGCAGGGGCTGTGGGACTGTGCGCGGCGGCTGGCCGGCGACACACCCGAAGCGGCAGCCACCTGTGTGCAGCCGCCTATCTATGAGCGCCCTGCATAGAGTGCGCGACAAAGTCATTGGACGACGGGGCTGCGCCGCCCTTAAGGTCTGCGCGGCAGATTTCTCTTTGGTCTGCGCCAGCCGGAAACCCGATGAACCTGCAAGACTTCCCGCGCGTCCGACTCGGACACTGGCCCACGCCGCTGGAGCCCATGAAGGGCCTGGCGCGCCGACTGGGCACCAGCCGCCTGTTCGTCAAGCGTGACGACTGCACGGGGCTGGCCACGGGCGGCAGCAAGACGCGCAAGCTCGAGTTCCTGGTGGGTGACGCCATGCGTCAGGGCGCCGACACGCTGCTGACCCACGGCGCGGTGCAGTCCAACCACGTGCGGCAGACGGCCGCTGCGGCCGCGTTCACGGGCCTGGCCTGCGAGGCCATTCTGGAAGAGCGGGTGCAGGGTGCACCGGTGGCCTATCACGAGTCGGGCAACGTGCTGCTGGACCATCTGTTCGGCACCCGGCTGCACCGGGTGCCCGGCGGCACCGCGATGGACGCCGCGCTGGAGGCGCTGGCGCTGAAGCTGCGTGAACAGGGCCGCAAGCCCTACGTCATTCCGGGCGGCGGCTCCAACGCGCTGGGGTCGATGGGCTATGTCGACTGTGTGCTCGAACTGCAGCGTCAGTGCGACACCATGGGTTTGCGCAAACCGCATCTGGTGCATGCCACCGGCAGTGCGGGCACCCAGGCGGGCCTGGTGGCCGGCATCCATGCGCTGGGCCTGGACTGGCCTGTCACAGGCATCGGCGTCAGGGCGCCACGCGAATTGCAGGAGACCCGGGTCTACGACCTGGCTGTGCGCGTGCTGTGCCTGCTGGGGGTCGAGAAACCCCTGCCGCGCGCCCGCGTGGTCGCCGACGACCGCTTCATCGGCGGAGGCTATGGCATCGCCACCGATTCGATGGTCGAAGCCGTGACGATGCTGGCACGCACCGAAGGCATCTTGGCCGACCCGGTGTACACGGGCAAAGGACTGGCCGGCCTGCTGGAGATGGTGCGCAGCGGCCGCTTCCAGAGCGATGAGGACGTGATCTTCGTGCACACTGGCGGTTCGGCGGGGCTGTTCGGCTATGCCTCGGCGTTTACGCAGACGGCAGCGCCGCTCATTGCTTGAGCCCCATTGCTTGAGCCCCATTGCCTGAGCCCCTTCGCTTGAGCCCCACCCGCTGTCGCCCGCAGCGCCGCAGCGCGGCACTGCAAAACCACCTTCACTTCAACCCGCTTCACGCCCGAGGACTTTGATGACAGCCCTGCACAGCCCACCCCGCGGCCTGGCGATTGCCGCCGCTCTGGTCTTGACCACCTTTCTCACCGCCTCCCTCACCATCTCCCAGCCCGCACGGGCCCAGGGCAGCCCGCAAAAGGGCGGCACGCTGGTCATCGTGGTGCAGCCCGAGCCGCCCACGCTGGCCGCCTACCAGAGCACCGCCGGCCCCGTGGGCCAGGTGGCCACCAAGGTGTACGAAGGCCTGCTCGAATACGACTTCCAGCTCAAGCCCACGGCCAGCCTGGCGCAGTCGTGGACGGTCAGTGCCGACGGCAAGACAGTCACTTTCAAGCTGCAGCCCGGCGTCAAGTTCCATGACGGCAAGCCCTTCACCAGCGCCGATGTGCAGTTCAGCGTGATGGACGTACTGAAGAAGGTGCACCCACGCGGCGTGAACACCTTCCGCTCGGTGACCGCGGTGGACACGCCCGACGCGATGACCGCCGTGTTCCGCCTCAGCGAGCCGGCGCCTTACATGATGATGGCGCTGTCGTCGTACGAATCGCCGATGCTGCCCAAGCATGTGTTCGGCAGTGGCGACATCGCGCGCCACCCCAACGCCAACCTGCCGGTGGGCACCGGTCCGTTCAAGTTCGTGGAATGGCAGAAGGGCCAGTTCATGCGCTTCGACCGCAACCCCGACTACCGCAAGCCGGGCCTGCCGCACCTGGACCGCCTGGTGGCCCGCTTCGTCGCCGACGCCGGCACGCGTTCGGCGGCCATGGAGACGCAAGAAGTGCACATGGGAGGCTTCAACGCCATTGCGCCGGTGGACGTGAAGCGCTTGCAGGCCTTGCCGCACATCGACGTCACGGCCAAGGGCTACGAGATGCAGTCGCCCATCGTGCAGCTGGACTTCAACACCACCAAGCCGCCGTTCGACGACGTCAAGGTACGCCAGGCCGTGGCCTACGCCATCGACCGCAAGTTCGTGCTCGACAACATCTGGTTCGGCTTCGGCCGTCCCGCCACCGGGCCCATCAGCTCCAACTTCAAGGCCAATGGCCTGTACACCACGGACGTCAAGAACTACAACGTGCCGGGCGGGGTGGACCTGGCCAACAAGCTGTTGGACGATGCTGGCAAGAAGCGGGGACCCGACGGCGTGCGTTTCGAGATCGTGCACGACGTGACGCCGTATGGCGAAGAGTGGCGGCGCTTCGGTGAATACACGCAACAGCAACTGGGCAAGATCGGCATCAAGGTGACGCTGCGCGTCGAGGACGTGCCGGGCTGGCTGCGCCGTGTGTACACCAACTACGACTTCCAGATGACCAGCAACTGGATCCAGACCCTGGCCGACCCGTCCATCGGCGTGCACCGCCTCTACCACTCGGGCTCCATCAAGCCGGGCACGGTGTTCGTCAACAGCTCGCGCTGGAGCACCAAGGAGACCGACGAGCTGATGGACAAGGCCAACGTCGAACTCGACCCGAAGAAGCGCGCCGCGCTGTACCACGACCTGCAGAAGCGGGTGGTCGAGGCCAGCCCGCTGGTGTTCATGCACGAGCTGGACTTCGTGACCGTCTACAACAAACGAGTCAACAACTTCCCGCTCAGCCCGCTGGGGCTGTACTCGTCGATGGACCAGGTCTGGCTTGCGAAGTAAGCTGGCTGAACACAGCGGCACCCGGTAACTAACCTCATGCCTTGGCGGCAGAGTCTGGCCTATGCGCTGCGCCGGCTGGCGCAGGCGGTGCCGACGGTGCTGGTCATCGTGGCGCTGAACTTCCTGCTGCTGCAGCTGGCCCCCGGCGACGCGGCAGACGTGCTGGCCGGCGAGGCCGGCTCGGCCACGCCGGAATTCATGGCGCAGCTGCGCAAGACCTTCGGGCTCGACCAGCCGCTGGGGGTGCAGCTGCTGCTGTACATCAAGCAGATCGTGACCCTCGACCTGGGCTATTCGTTCCGCCACGGCATGCCGGTGGTGGACTTGATCGGCTCGCGGCTGGGTCCGACGCTGCTCTTGATGGTCACCGTGTTGCTGGTTTCCGTGGGCGTGGGCACGCTGCTGGGCGCCTACGCAGCGCGCAACCTCAACCGCTGGCAGGACAACCTGATCTCGATGCTGGCGGTGCTGGCCTACGCCACGCCGGTGTTCTGGGCCGGGCTGATGCTGATCGTGGTGTTCTCCATCAAGCTGGGCTGGTTCCCGACCAGCGGCATGCAGCAGGTGGCGGCCTTTCATGAAGGTGCGGCCAAGCTGCGCGACATCGCGCACCACCTGGTGCTGCCGGCCGTGACGCTGACCATGTTCTACCTGGCGCTGTACATGCGGCTGATGCGCGCCTCGGTGCTGGAGCAGTTCTCGATGGACTACGTGGTCACGGCCCGCGCCAAGGGGCTGACCGAAAGCCAGATCGCGCGCCGGCACGTGCTGCGCAACGCTGTGCTGCCGGTGCTGACGATGGCCGGCGTGCAGGTGGGCGGCCTGCTGGGCGGGGCGGTGGTGGTCGAAACCGTCTTTGCCTGGCCGGGCCTGGGCCTGCTGGCCTACGAGTCGCTGTTTGCGCGCGACCTGAACCTGCTGCTGGGCATCTTCTTCGTCTGCACCTGCCTGGTGGTGGTGGTGAACCTGGTGGTGGACGTGGCCTATTCGCTGCTCGATCCGCGCATCGAGTTGCGCTGAAGCCCGAGGCCATCCTGAACCCCATGCCATGAACCTAGAAACCGCAGTTGACCGCTTCTCTCCGCTGGCTACACCGCATGAATTCTGGCTTTCGCACCCGCGATCACCTTCACCTTTTGGGTGACAGCGCTACGCACCCGACTGAGCCACACTGGCGCACGCTGGCGGCGTTGCTCCTCCTCGCGGGCATGAGCCCGCAGCGTCGTCGCGCCTTGCCAGCGCACCCCATCGCGGCCCACTCGGGCGCGTCCATCTGCGGTTTCTAGGATGAAAGACGGCCTCCTGCGTTTCCTCCGGCACCGCCCCGCAGTGGGCGGCCTGGCCTTGCTGCTGACGGTGCTGCTGGCCGCGGCGCTGGCCGGTGTGATCTACCCCGGCGACCCGTTCGCCATCGTCGGCAAGCCGTTCCAGCCGCCGTTTGGCGACCACCTGCTGGGCACCGACACGCTGGGCCGCGACCTCGCCGCCGGGCTGCTGCACGGTGCCCGCACCACGCTGCTGGTGGGCGTGGTGGCCACCGTCATCGCCAGCGTCGTCGGGGTCACGGTCGGCGGCCTGGCGGGCTATTTCGGCGGCCGGCTGGACAACCTGTTGATGCGTTTCACCGAACTGTTCCAGACCATCCCATTCTTCCTCTTCGCGATTCTGCTGGTGGCGGTGCTGGGTTCTTCGATCCGCAGTGTGGTATTCGCCATCGCGGTAGTCTCGTGGCCGCCCATGGCGCGCCTGGTGCGCGGCGAATTCATGGCCATGCGCAACCGCGAATTCGTGCAGGCCTGCGTCTCGCTGGGCATGGGCCACACACGCATCATCTTGCTGCACATCCTGCCCAACACGCTGTCGTCGATCATCGTCACCGGCTCGCTGATGGTGGCCACCGCCATCCTCATCGAGTCGGGCCTGTCGTTCCTGGGGCTCTCGGATGCCAACACCATGAGCTGGGGCTTCATCATCGGCTCCGGCCGCACGGTGCTGCGCACGGCGTGGTGGATTTGCGCCGTGCCGGGCGTGGCCATCCTGCTCACGGTGATGGCCATCAACCTCGTCGGTGACGGCCTGAACGACGCGCTCAACCCGCGCTTGCGCTCGCTATGACGGCCTTGAATTCTGGGCAGCCCCTGCTGCGCATACAGGGCCTGAGCGTCAGCCTGCCGGCCAGTGCAGACCGCCGCCACGCGGTGCAAGACGTGAGCCTGGACCTCTGGCGCAACGAGATCCTGTGCGTCGTGGGCGAATCCGGTTCGGGCAAGTCGGTGATGTCGCGCGCCATCCTGGGCCTGTTCCCGTCGCGACATGTGCAGCCCAGCGCGGGCCGCATCCTGTTCGATGGCGTTGACCTGCTGCAGGCCACCCCCGAACGGCTGCGCGAACTGCGCGGCAACCGCATCGCGATGATCTTCCAGGAGCCGATGACGGCCCTGAATCCGGTGCTGCGCATCGGCGCGCAGATCGACGAAGTGCTGGAAATCCACCGCTCGGGCGATGGCGCCGCGCGTCGCGCGCGCGTCCTGGACCTGCTGGCGGCGGTGAACCTGCCCGAGCCGCAGCAAATCCTGTCGGCCTACCCGCACCAGTTGTCCGGCGGCCAGCGCCAGCGCGCCATGATCGCCATGGCGCTGGCTCTGGAACCCGACATCCTGATCGCCGACGAGCCGACCACCGCGCTGGACGTGACCACACAGGCGCAAATCCTGGCGCTGATCCGCGAGCTGCAGCGCAAGAAGGGCATGGGGGTCATCTTCGTCACCCACGACTTCGGCGTCGTGGCCGAGATCGCCGACCGCATCGCCGTCATGCAGCACGGCCGTCTGGTCGAGCAGGGCCCGGCGGGCCAGGTGCTGGGTGACCCGCAGGCCGGCTACACGCGCGCGCTGCTGGCCGCCGTGCCCAGTCTCACGCCGGGGCCCAAGCGCGACTTCAGCGCGCAGCCGGTGGTGCTGAGCGTGAACAACCTGAGCAAGAGCTACGGCTCCAGCGGGGGCCTGTTCGGCTTGCGGATCGGTCGACCGGCGCGGCGCGTGGACGCGCTGTCGGCGGTGAGCTTCAGCGTGCGGCGCGGCGAGACGGTGGGCATCGTCGGTGAGTCGGGCTCGGGCAAGTCGACTGCGGCGCGCTGCATCGCGCGGCTGATCGAGGCCGACAGCGGCCAGATCATGGTCGAGGGCGTCGACATCGCCCCGTTGAGCCTGCGCGCGCTGCGGCCGGTGCGGCGGCGCATGCAGATGGTGTTTCAGGACCCGTTCGGCTCGCTCAACCCGCGGCGCACGGTCGGGCAGCTGATCGCCGAAGGCCCCATCGTGCATGGCCTGAGCGCGGCTGCGGCCCACGCACGCGCGCTGGAGTTGCTGGACCTGGTGGGGCTGGAGCGACGGGCGGCGGCGCGTTATCCGCACGAATTCTCGGGCGGGCAACGCCAGCGCATCGGCCTGGCGCGCGCGCTCGCGCTGGAGCCCGCCATCCTGGTGGCCGACGAGCCGGTGTCGGCGCTGGATGTGTCGGTGCAGGACCAGGTGCTGCGCCTGCTGGCCGACATCCGCAACCGGCTGGGGCTGACGGTGCTGTTCATCACCCACGACCTGCGCGTCGCCAGCCAGGTCTGCGACAGCATCGTGGTCATGCACAAGGGCCGTGTCGTCGAGAGCGGGCCGGTGGCCGATGTCTATGCGCGCCCGGCCCACGAATACACCCGGGCGCTGCTGGCCGCCGTGCCCGGCCGCCAGTGGAGCCACGATAACGATGCTCGCGCGGCGACGGCGCCGTCCCTGTCATCGTCATCGTCAGTGCCGCCGCCATCGACCCCGACACCATGACCCTGCCCACCGCACCAGCCGCAACAGGCTTGCAAGCATTGGCCCAGGCCCTGCGCGACGAGCGCACCAGCGCTGTCGAAGTGACGCAGGCCGCGCTGGCGCGCATCGCTGCGCTGGAGCCCAGGCTGCAAGCCTTCATGCACCTGGACGCCGCCCGCGCGCTCGCCCATGCGCAGGCCATCGACGGGCTGCGCGCAGCCGGCGTGAATCTGGGCCCGCTGATGGGCGTGCCGGTGGCCGTCAAAGACCTCTTCAGCGTCGACGGCATGCCCACCACCGCCGGCAGCCGGATCGATGTGCAGGACCTCGTGCCGCCGCAGGGCAGCTTCGTAAATGCGCTGCTGCGCGCCGGCTGCGTCATCCTGGGCAAGACGCGCACCACCGAATTTGCGCTGGGCGGCTTCAACCTCGACCGCCCACCGCCGTGGAACCCCTGCGACCTGCAGCAGCCGCGCATGACCGGCGGGTCGAGCCACGGCTCGGCCGTGGCCATGGCCGCGGGGCTGGCGGGCTTCACCGTCGGCTCCGACACGGGTGGATCGGTGCGCTGGCCGGCCGCTGTGTGCGGCGTCGTCGGCTACAAGGCCACTACCGATCATTGGCCCCAGGACGGCGTGTTTCCGCTGTCTCGCTCGATGGACAGCCTCGGCGTGTTCACTTGCTCAGTTGCAGATGCGGCTTGGGTTGAGGCCGCGATCACCGGCATCGGGGTGCGCGCGCCCGCGATCGCGTCGTCGCTGGTCCTCGCTCTGCCGGGTGAGCATTTCTTCCAGCACATTGACGCCGACGTACTGGCCGCATTCCATAGGGCGGTTTCGATGCTGCGCGAGGCCGGCGCTACAATCGTCGATCGACCGCTACCGGACGCTGGCGAGGTCGACACGCTGTTCGGGTCCCTGGTAACGGCAGAATGGCTGGCCTTCATCGG
>JBBQMM010000090.1:0-11828 GCA_038328935.1 Burkholderiales bacterium | reverse complement strand
GCCAAAGTGCCCGTCAGGCGCGCCGCGGTTTCGCTCGTCCAGTCGCCGTCGCCCATGTAGGAGACCAGACCGATGAGGTCGTCGCCGCTCTCGCGCACGGTGTTGAACAAGACACGGCCATTGCGGGCGCCACCGGTGATGTGGATGCCGTCGGACAAACTGCGCCGCACTTCGTTGCCCGCGACCAGAAAGTTGTCCGCATACTCGACCCAGATGCCCGCCGCCGAAGCGCTGTTGGCCAGCGCCGTCCCGCGGGCGCCGCCATTGACGATGCGGTTGCCTTGAACCACGTTGTCGCGCAGCGGTGCAACCCGGGCCGTACCCCCGTAGATGGCGACGCGCGAGTGCCACGGCGCATACAGGCGGTCGCGCGTCACGGCGGTCAGCGTGAAGTTGTAGATGGAAGCACCGTCGGCGGCCAGTTCGATGGCCTGATCCAGCGCATTGGTGGCCTGCAGCGTGGCGCCCTCGGACCAGAGCACCACCCGTGCGGTGGCCACCACCAGCCGGCTGCTGTGCAGATAGGTGCCGGCCGGGAACACCAGCCACTGGCCCGCGGTCAAGGAGTTCAGCGCCGCCTGGAGCGACGCTGTGTCGTCGCGGCCGTCGTCGGGCACGGCACCATAGCTGCGCACGTCCACCGTCGACGCTGGCCTGGCAGGGGCCGCAGGCGAGGTGCACACCGCCGCCACGGGCGGCGCCGTGGTCGAACCAGCCGCGCCGCCCCCACCACCACCCCCGCCACCCCCGCCACTGCATGCAGCCAGACCTGCACAAGCCGCCCATGCAGCCCACCGGCCGCGAGGCAGACGAAAAATCCGAACGACAGTCAACCACAGGTCAGCGATGGGCATGAGCACAGAAGTACAAAGTGAAAGAGGTTGCGGATGCGCGAAAGCGCAACCGAAAGCGCGAGCAGCCCTTGAACCAGGCCGCAGGCTGCGCGTCAAGCGCGGCTGCCGTCACAGCCGCCCCGCCCCGCGAGGCCCAGGTCTCGCACCTTTTCGATGCTAGGTCAGCCCATTCCTTTCCACGACACCCCGAGCGAGGGGGCAAGAGAAAGGACTGAAAAAACGGTCGGGCTTGTTGCCCATTCAGACGAATCCATGCTCGCAAATGGCCGTCATGGCGATTTCGAATCGCCTTTTGCCCGTGATCGGCACCCGCGTCTGTCAAGTTGGCATCAATACGTAACTTTCAGTTACCGAATGAGATCAAATCCAGGACCGAAGCCAATGCGCAGCAGACACCCCCAACTGAAACCGAACGTAAGCATCGGCAAGTAATGCGCAGGGGTTGACACAACTTGGCACTTCCCGGCTATCACCCCAGAGCTGCGGGATGACGGGCCGGGCCCTCCTGCAGGAGAATGCCCGCTATGGCAACCTCGAATTACTTGCGGCCGATCTCATGCCCACGGACGCACCAACCCGCGTTTCCCAAAGACGCGCCAACCCGCGCGTCCATTAGGCTGCGGTGATGCAGATCAGCATCGTCGTTCTCAATTACAACTACGCCCGGTTTCTCGATCAAGCCATCGATTCGGCGCTGGGTCAAACCCACCCCTCGTGCGAGGTGGTGGTGGTTGACAACGGCTCGACCGACAACTCCGTCGAAATTGCCCGCCGTTACGGCGACCGAATTCGGCTGGTTCAGCAGCCGGTGAACATCGGACAAGGCCAGGGCTACAACCTGGGCTTCGAGGCGGCACGCGGCGAATGGCTGCTCTGGCTCGACGCTGACGATTTGCTCGACGCCGATGCCATGGCCACCTGCATGGGCATGGCATCGGCCGACACAGCCAAAGTCCAGTTCCCGCTGCGACTGGTGGACGGCAACGCCAGGCCCCTGGGCGGCGTCGTCCCCTTCGTCAGGCACAGCGGCGATGTGCAGCCCATCATCAGGCGCTTTGGCCACTATGCCGGCCCGCCGGGCAGCGGCAACCTGTACCGCCGCGCAGCCGTTGCGCCCTACTTCCCGGTGCCGGTGGCCGACTGGCCCATCTGCACCGACACCGTCCCCTTCGTCACCGCACCCTTCCACGGCACGGTGGCGGACACGGGTCGACCTCTGGGGTCGTACCGACTGCATGGCAAAAGCTCGCCAAGCGCACCGGGCTACATCGGCAATTTCAACGTCAGCATGGGCACGGAGGTAAGGCTCAACACGCACAGTCGCGACCGCAGCCTGGAGCTGTTGCTGAACCGATCGGGCATCGACATACAGGGGCCTTTCCTGACCCTGCCGCCGCACTTGCGCCACCGCATCATCTCCTGGCGCCTGGCGCGCAATCAGCATCCGTTCGCCGAAGACAGCGCGGGTTCGCTGTGGCGGCTGATGGACCAGTCGTTGCGCGAATGCCCTGGCTACACGGCACTGGAGCGGCTGCTGATGCGGGTCTGGTCAACGGGTGTGCTGTTCCTGCCCGACCTGTTGGCGCATCGGCTGATGGCGAGCAGCCGCTCATCACCCGGATGGGCCCGGCTGATCAGCTGGTCCAGGCGGCTGAGCACCTGAGCCGCCACGCCACCCGACCGCACTTCACAGCCGCTGCGCTCGCCCGACGAGCCGCCCGAACCAGACCCCAGGACTCAAGATGACCCAGCCCCTCGCGCCAGCCTGCCGCTTCTGCGGCAACGCCTTGCGCACCACCTTTGTCGACCTGGGCATGAGCCCGCCCTGCCAGTCGCACATCACGGCCGAGCAGTTGCTGCAAGTGGAGGCGTTCTATCCACTGCACGCCTGGGTGTGCGAGCGCTGCTTTCTGGTGCAGCTGCAGGAATTCGTGGCGCCTGACCACATCTTCAGCGAGTACGCCTACTTTTCGTCATACGCCACCACCTGGGTCGAGCATGCGCGGCGCTACGCGCACATGGCCACGCAGCGCTTCGGCCTCGGGCCGCGCAGCAAGGTGATGGAAGTCGCCAGCAACGACGGCTACCTGCTGCAGCACTTCGTGGCCGCGGGCGTGCCGGTGCTGGGCATCGAACCTGCAGCCAACGTGGCGAAGGTGGCCATCGAGCGCGGGGTGCCCACCACGGTGCAGTTCCTCGGCCGCGCCAGCGGGCTGTCCATCGCGCGCGAACACGGTCAGGCCGACCTCGTGCTGGGCAACAACGTGCTGGCCCATGTGCCCGACATCAACGACTTCGTGCAGGGCATGCGCGAGCTGCTGGCCGCGCGCGGCGTGATCACGATGGAGTTTCCGCATCTGCAGCGGCTGATCGAGGGCAACCAGTTCGACACCATCTATCACGAGCACTTCAGCTACCTGTCGTTCAGCACGGTGGAGCAGATCTTCGCGGCCCACGGCCTGGTGCTGTTCGACGTCGAAGAGCTGCCCACGCATGGCGGCTCGCTGCGCATCTACGCCCGCCACGAGCGCAACGGCGCGCTGGCCGTGACCGACGCGGTGCCGGCGCTGCGCGAACGGGAGCGCGCGCTGGGCTACCGGGAGCTGGAGCGCTATCGCGGCTTCGGGCAACAGGTGCAGACCACCAAGCGCCAGCTGCTGGCCTTTCTCATCGAAGCCAAACAGCAGGGCAAGCGCATTGCAGGCTATGGCGCGCCGGGCAAGGGCAACACGCTGCTCAACTACTGCGGCATCCGCACCGACTTTCTCGACTTCACGGTGGACGCCAACCCGTACAAGCAGGGCAAGTACACACCGGGCACCCACATCCCGATTCTGGAGCCCGATGCATTGCGGCGCGAAAAGCCCGATTACGTGCTGATCCTGCCCTGGAACCTGTCCGAAGAAATCATGGCCCAGGCCTCCTACATCCGTGAATGGGGTGGCCGCTTCGTGGTGCCGATTCCCAGCGTGCAGGTGTTTGCATGACCGTCTGCGTGCGCGTCTGCATGACCGTTCGCATGAACGTTTGCATGACGCACAGCCCCGCACCGCTGCGTGAGGCGCAACCTTGAACGCCGGCCACTGGCGCGGCCGCCGCGTGTTCGTCACCGGCCACACGGGCTTCAAGGGCGCCTGGCTGTGCCTGTGGCTGCGCCAACTGGGCGCACAGGTGTGCGGCTATTCGCTGCCACCACCCACCCAGCCCAGCCTGTTCGAAGAGGCGCACGCGGGTGAAGGATTGCAGACCATCAGCGGCGATGTGCGCGACGGCGCCCACCTGGCGGCAGCGCTGGCCGGCTTTGCGCCGGAAGTGGTGCTGCACATGGCCGCGCAGTCGGTGGTGCTGACGGCCCACCAGGACCCCGCCGACACCTTCTCGACCAATGTGATGGGCACGGTGAACGTGCTCGAGGCCGTGCGCCGCGCCGCGCGCCCGCTGACGCTGGTCAACGTCACCACCGACAAGGTGTACCTGAACCAGCGCTGGCCCTGGCCCTATCGCGAGAACGACACGCTCGGCGGGCGCGACCCCTACTCCAACAGCAAAGCCTGCTCCGAAATGGTCACGCAGTGCTACGCGCAGTCCTATTTCCCGCTGGCGGAACTGCCGCGCCACGGCGTGGCTTTGGCCACCGCCCGCGCCGGCAACGTCGTCGGTGGCGGCGACTGGACACCGCACCAGTTGATCCCGGCCGTGGTGGCCGCGGCCCGCGCCGGCCGGCCGGTGGAACTGCGCAACCCGTCGGCCGTGCGCCCCTGGCAACATGTGCTGGACTGCCTGCACGGCTACCTGACGTTGGCCGAGCAGTTGCATCTGCGGCCCGAAGTGGCCAGCGGCGACTGGAACTTCGGTCCTTCATCGGACGAGATCGTCACCGTCGCGCAGGTGGCTGAAGGCGTGGCGCGGCATTGGCAGGTACAGCCGCCCTGGGTGCAAGCCAGCGGCACGCAGCCCAAGGAAGAACACGAGTTGCGGCTGGATGGCAGCAAGGCGGCGCGCCTGTTGCCCTGGCGTTGCGCACTCGACACCCGGCAGGCGCTGGACTGGGTGGCGCAGTGGGAGCTGAACACACAGGGCGGGCACCCGGCTCGGCAGCCTGCTCGGCAGCCTGCTCGGCAGCCTGCCCGGCAGTCGGCTCGGCAGTCTGCCCGGCAAGCCAGCCTGGCGCAGATCGAGGCCTACACCGCACTGCTGAGCGGCGAGGAACGGGCATGAACATCAGCCCGTTGCCGATCGCCGGTTGTCAGCTGGTGACGATCAACCGCACCGAAGACGAGCGCGGTTATTTTGCGCGGCTGTGGTGTCGTGAAACCTTCGCCGCTGCCGGCCTGCAGGTGCAGATCGAACAGGCCAGCGTTTCGTTCAACCACCGTGCCGGCACCGTGCGCGGCATCCACTTCGCATGGCCTCCAGCGCAGGAAGGCAAGCTGGTGCGCTGCGCGCGCGGCCGCCTGCACGACGTGCTGCTCGATCTGCGGCCCGACGCCCCCACCTTCGGTCGGAGCCTGTGCGTGGTGCTGGATGCCGACGAACACAACGCCGTCTATGTGCCGCCCGGCGTCGGGCACGGCTTTCAGACGCTGGTCGACGACACCGAAGTGCACTACATGATGAGCGAGGCCTACCGCCCGGGCCTTGCGGACGGCGTGCGCTTCGACGACCCGCAGTTCGGCATTGCCTGGCCGCTGCCGGTGTCTTGCCTTTCTGATCGCGACCGCGGCTATGCCAACTTCGACCGCGCAGCACACGCGCAGCGTTTTCTTGCAGCCAGCGCAGCGGCAGGGAGCCACCATGCTGCTTGAGAAACTGCAGGCCGAGCCCGGTGCTCACGCGCTCGCCGCAGAAGCCTTCGGGCTGATGCGCGAGCTGTACCCCATCTGCCGCAGCATCACCGGCGACGGCGTGCGCCAAACACTGGACCTGCTGCACGCCTGGGCGCCGATGAGACGCAGCGAGGTGCCCTCGGGCACCGCGGTGTTCGACTGGGACGTGCCGCAGGAATGGAACATCCGCGACGCCCATGTGGCAGACGCCAGCGGCCGGCGGCTGATCGACTTCAAGGCGCACAACCTGCACGTCATGAGCTATTCGACGCCGGTGCGTGCCCGCATGACGCGCGCCGAGCTCGAACCGCACCTGGTCTCGCTGCCCGAGCAGCCGCAGAGCATCCCTTACCGCACCTCCTACTACCGCGAACACTGGGCCTTCTGCCTGAGCCAGCACGCCCGCGACCGCCTGGGGCCTGGTCCGTTCGATGTCTGCATCGACAGCACGCTGGCGCCCGGGCACCTGAGTTATGGCGAGTGCGTGGTGCCCGGTCACAGCAGCGATGAGGTCGTGATCTACACCCATGTGTGCCACCCCTCGCTGGCCAACGACAACCTCACCGGCATCGCCATTGCAGCGGCCCTGGCCAGAGAACTGCGCCAGCAGCAGCCGCAGCTGACCTGGCGTTTCGTGTTCGCACCCGGCACCATCGGCTCGCTGACCTGGTTGTCGCGCAACGAGCATCGGCTGCCCCGCATCCGCGCCGGGCTGGTCATCGGCTTGCTGGGTGACGGCGCGCCGCTCACCTACAAGCACAGCCGGCGCGGCGGCACCCTGATCGACCGCGTGGCGGCACAGGTGCTGGCCAGTTGCGGTGGCCGCGAGACCCCGTTCGAGCCCTACGGCTACGACGAGCGGCAGTTCTGCTCGCCCGGCTTCGACCTGCCCTTCGGCCGCCTGACACGGTCGCCGAACGGTACCTACCCGCAGTACCACAACAGCGCCGACGACCTGGACTTCGTCAACGTCGACGCGCTGGCAGGGGCCATCCAGGCGCTGGCGCGCATCGTGCACGCGGTGGACGCCAACCGGCGCTTCATCAATCTCAGCCCCAAGGGCGAGCCGCGCCTGGGCAAGCGGGGCCTGTACGGCAACGTCGGCGGCACCGGCCCCGGCCTGCATGAACAGAGCCTGCTGTGGCTGCTGAACCAGTCTGACGGCCAGCACGACCTGGTGGCCATCGCGCAGCGCTCAGGCCTGCCGTTCGGCGTGCTGGCCCAAGGCGCGCAGGCGCTGCAGGCAGCCGGGCTGCTTGCGCCCTGCGATGAAGACAGACAGCCCGTGAACAAAGGAAGCCGGCAATGAAAGTGGTCTTGTTCTGTGGCGGCCTGGGCACACGCTTGCGTGAGCACTCAGACACCATCCCCAAACCGCTGGTGAACATCGGCGTGCGGCCCATCATCTGGCACCTGATGCGCTACTACGCGCACTACGGGCACAAGGACTTCATTCTTTGCCTGGGCTACCGCGGCGACATGATTCGCGAGTATTTCCTGAACTACAACGAGTGCCTGTCCAACGACTTCGTGCTCAGCAATGGCGGCCGCACCGCGCAGCCCATCCACAGCGACATGCAGGACTGGCGCATCACCTTCGTCGACACCGGCCTGCATTCCAACATCGCGCAGCGCCTGCAGAAGGTGCGGCCCTATCTGGAAGACGACGAAGAATTCCTGGCCAACTACTCCGACGGCCTGAGCGACCTGCCGCTGGACGAACACATCAAGCGCTTCCGGCACAAGGAGTCCATCGCCAGCTTCGTCGCCACCCGCACGTCGCAGAGCTTTCACTGCGTGCAGGCTGATAGCGATGGCAACGTGCAGTCCATCGGCCGCATCGCCGAGACCGAGTTCTGGATCAACGGCGGCTTCTTCTGTCTGCGCCGCGAGATCTTCGACCACATCCAGCAGGGTGACGAGCTGGTCGAGAAGCCCTTCCAGCGGCTGATCGAAAAGAACCGTCTCTCGGTCTACCAATACAACGGTTTCTGGCAGCAGATGGACACGCTGCGCGACAAGATCGTGCTCGACCGCATGGAGGGGCGTGGCGAATGCCCCTGGATGGTCTGGAAACCCTGAACCGGCGGCCCTGACGACCATGCTGCCCTTGCAGATCGGCCCCGAGCGCCAGCGCCTGCGTGTGCTGTGCCTGGGCGCGCACAGCGACGACATCGAACTCGGCTGTGCCGGCACCTTGCTGCAATGGCTGACGCGCTACGAGCGCGTGGAGCTGACGTGGGCCGTGTTCAGCGCTGCAGGAGAGCGCGCCACCGAGGCGCGGCGCAGCGCACGCACGCTGATGCGGCGCGCGGCGCAACTCGACATCATCGTCGGCGACCTCACCGACACGCAGTTCCCGGCCGAGTTCGCACGCGCGCAGGCCTTCATGCGCAGCATCAGCCAGCGCTGCACGCCCGACGTGGTGCTCACGCACCGGCTGGACGACCGCCACCAGGACCACCGGCTGGTGGCCGAACTGAGCGGGCAAAGCTTTCGCGACCACCTGCTGCTGGAGTACGAGATTCCCAAGTACGAGGCCGACCTGGGTCAACCCAATCTGTACGTACCGCTGACCGCGCCGGTGGCCGACCGCAAGTTGCGTCACCTGCTGACGCACTTCGACAGCCAGCGGTCCAGGGACTGGTTCAACGAACGGGGCCTGTCCAGCCTGATGAACCTGCGTGGCCTGGAATGCCGGGCGGCTTCGGGCCGGGCCGAGGCCTTTCACGTACGCAAGGCCGTGCTCTGAAGCCCGCCATGACGCTGCCCCACGATTCCATCCAGGCGCTCAACGAGCGTGCGCACGCCCTGATACCGGGCGGCGCGCACACCTACGCCAAGGGCGACGACCAGTACCCGGTGTCGGCGCCCCCGTTCATCGCGCGTGGCAAGGGTTGCCACGCCTGGGACCTGGCCGGGCGCGAATTCATCGAGTACGGCATGGGGTTGCGCGCAGTCACGCTCGGCCATGCTTTCGAGCCGGTGGTGCAGGCGGCCACGCAGGCCTTGCAGCTGGGCACCAACTTCACCCGGCCCTCGCTGCTGGAACTGCAATGCGCAGAGCAGCTGCAGTCGATGATTGCCGGGGCCGAGATGGTCAAGTTCTGCAAGGACGGGTCGATGGCCGTGGATGGCGCCATCCGTCTGGCACGCGCCCACACCGGGCGCGACCTGGTGGCGATGTGCGGCGATCACCCCTTCTTTTCCACCAACGACTGGTTCATCGGCGGCACCGAGATGAACGCCGGCATTCCCACGGCCACGCACCAGCAGGTGTTGAAGTTCGGCTACAACGACCTGGACAGCCTGCGCGCGCTGTTCGACCAGCACCCGGGCCAGATCGCCTGCGTGATCCTGGAAGCGGCCCGCACCGAAGAGCCTGCACCGCAGTATCTGGAACAGCTCAAGGCGCTCAGCCACGCCGAGGGTGCCGTGCTGGTGTTCGACGAGATGATCACCGGCTTTCGATGGCACAACGGCGGTGCGCAGACGGTGTATGGCGTCACACCCGACCTCAGCGCCTTCGGCAAAGGCCTGGCCAACGGTTTTTCCGTCTCCGCGCTGGCGGGCCGACGCGAACTGATGCAACTGGGCGGCGCGCGGCATGGTCGGGACCGCGTGTTTCTGCTCTCGACCACCCACGGCGCCGAAACCCACGCCCTCGCCGCAGCCCTGGCCACGATGCGGTTCTACGAGCAGCACCCGGTGGTGGCCACGCTGCAAGTCCGTGGTGCACGGCTGCGACAGGGTTTCGAGCGCGCAGCAGCCCGCCACGGCCTGCAGTCGCAAGTGGCCCTGCTCAGCCGAGACTGCAACCTGCTTTTTGTCATGCGTGACCAGCAAGGCCGCGCGAGCCAGTTGTTTCGCACGCTGTTCATGCAGGAATTGGTAGGTCGTGGCGTGTTGGCGCCCTCATTCGTCGTCAGCTATTCGCACACCGATGCCGATATAGACCATACGGTGGAGGCGATCAACGCTGCTTTCGCCGTCTACCGACGTGCACTGGACGGCGACATCAACACATTCCTCGAAGGCCGACCGGTGCAGCCGGCGGTGCGCAAGCGGGGCTGACATGCAGACCGACGCAGAGAACCCCCATCCCCATTCCCGTCACCAACATCGCCGCTGGCGACTGAGCCTGTGGCTGCGCCTGCAGCGCGGCCTGGCCCTGCTCTGCGCGACCGTGCTGGCGGCTTGTTCCAGTGCGCCGGGCATGCGGCTCGACGCCGAGTCGGAGCAACTGAGGGCGCGGGCCGACCTGTTGACCATCGACCTGGCCACGGTGCAGCAACTGCGCACGCAGTCGCGCAACCAGGCCCTGCGGCAACAAACGCTGCCCGCCGGCTTCCAGCCTGCAGGGCAGGCCTTTCAGTACCGCGTAGCGCCGCAGGACGTGTTGCAGGTCACGGTGTGGAACCGCCCGGAACTGAACAACCCCAGCAACACCAGCAACGAGCTCTCGGGCCGCGTCGTCAACGCCGACGGCTCGCTGTACTACCCTTTCGTGGGCTCCTTCGTGGCCGCCGGCAAGACGGTGCAGGAAATCCGCGACTTCATCACCAGCGCCCTGATGAAAGTCATCAAGCAGCCACAGGTCGACGTCTCGGTGCTGCAGTACCGCAGCCAGCGTGTCTACGTGTCGGGCGAGGTGCGCACGCCCGGCACCGTGCCGGTGACCGACATTCCGCCCGAGCTGACCGAGGTCATCGCGCGCGCCGGTGGCGCCACCAACGAGGCCGATCTCAGCGGCGTCACCGTCATCCGGGGCAGCGAAACGCTGCGGCTGAACCTGCAGTCGCTGTATTACGCCGGCAACCTGCGCAGCAACATCAGGCTGCAGCATGGCGACGTCGTCAACGTGCCCGAACGCCGGGCCTCGAAGGTCTTTGTCACCGGGGAGGTCATCCGCCCGGCTGCGCTGCTGCTGCCACGCGGGCCGTTCACGCTGGCCGATGCGCTGGCCGATGCCGGCGGCGTGAACCCGCTGTCGGCCAATGCCGGCCAGATTTACGTGCTCCGTGGCGGTGCCGACGCACGCTCGAAGATCTACCACTTGAACGCCGCCGCACCCGACGCGCTGCTGCTGGCCGACCAGTTTGAATTGATTGCGCGCGACGTGGTGTACGTGGATGCTGCTGCGGTGGTGCGCTGGGCCCGCGTGATGAGCAACGTGCTGGCGCCGGCCAGCTTCGTGCGCGACATCGTGAACGACACCGTCAGGGGCTTGCCACGATGACGCCGTTGCCCTTCGACCGCCGGGCCGCGGCACCGCATCCGGTGGTGGAGGTGCACGAGCCTGCGCTCGGCGATCTCTTCGGCCTGCGCAGCGCGGTCGACTCGGTGCTGCGCCACGGTGGTCTGGCGTTGACCGTTTTCAGCCTGGTGATGCTGGCGTCGCTGGCTTATGCGCTGCTCGCCACACCGGTCTACAAGGCGGACAGCCTGGTGCGCATCGACTCGCGCGTGAAAGACTCTCTGGCGCCGAGCCTGTCGCCCACGGTCGACCGTGGCAGCCCCGAGGTGGCCAAACACAATGTGGCGGGCGAGGTGGAAATCATGACCTCACGCGAGGTGCTGCTGCCGGTGATGGCCAGTGTGGGCGCCGACGTCCAGACCGGCATGGGTTTCCAGCACCGCTACCTGCCCGTGGGCAGCCGCCATGGCATCACGGTACCCCGCTTCCAGGTGCCCGCCAGTCGGCATGGCAAGAACTTTTCGCTTGACGTGCATGCCGGGCAGTGGACGCTGGCCGACCACACCGGCGCCGCGGTGGCACGGGGCGCGCTGGACGTCGTGACGTCCTTTGCGCTGGACGGCGGCGAAGGCCGCATCGAGGTGCGCGCGCCAGCCAACCTGCCGGCCACCCGGATGGCGCTGAGACAGCTGCAGCCGCTGAAAGCCTACGAGGAAGTGATGAAGCGGCTGCGCATCGTGGAACTGTCGCGCGAATCGGGTGTCTTGCGGCTGACGTTCGAGGACCACAGCGCGCCGAAATCGGCTGCGCTGCTCAACCGGCTGGTCAGGGCCTATCTGGACCACACCGTGGCGCGCAAGGCCGGCGACGGGGCGCAGGCGCTGGGCTTCGTGGAAGCCCAGTTGCCGACCATGAAAGCCCGGCTCGACGCCGCCGAGCAGGACCTGGCCC